>JAYVTJ010000599.1:0-3428 GCA_043774415.1 Fimbriiglobus sp.
GTTGTCCAACCACTTCGGGGTGAAGACGGCTCGCCTGCTCCGGTTCCCGGCTTGCCCGTTGTCCTTCAATAGTTCACGACGCACTTCGGCAGCGCCCGCTTCAATTCTTCGATCGACACACTCGACGGCTGGCTGAGCGTGAGCTTCTCGAGCTTCTGCAAGCCGATCAGTTCCTTCACGCCCGCATCGGTGATTTTCACCTCGAACAGGTTGAGCGACTGCAGGTCTTTGTTTTGGGCGACGATCTTCATCGCCGCATCGCCGACGGGGGCGTTGCTCATGTTCAGCCAGACCAAGCCCTTCCAGCCGGTCAGTTCCGCCATCCCGGCATCGGTGATCTTCGTGTAATAGAGGCTCAGGCGCGTCAGGCCTTCGAGCTTCGCGAGTTCCTTCATCCCGGCGTCGTTCGTCGAAGTGGCCCCGAGATCGAGCTGCCGGAGTTTCTTGAGCTTCACCAGTTCGCCGAGGCCGGCGCCCGTGATGCGCTCGTTGTTGTACGCGAGGTAGAGCGCTTCCAAGTTCGGCAGTTCCGCCACCGACTTGAAGGCCGCACCGGTGACCTTCGTGCTCGACAGGCTCAGCACGGTCAGGCTCTTGAGGCCGACGAGTTCTTTCACACCGTCGTCCGTGATGTTGGAGAAGTTGCAGCGCAGGCCGAACGGGATGCCGGGATCGGGCAGCGTCGCCAGTACGCCGGGCTTGAAGCGGTGGAGGTTGAATGCCGGGAGGTCGTCCGCCGTCACGTATTCCTTGTCTTGCAAAAAGCCGGTGTGGCCGTTTTCCTTCACCCTCATCCAGCCGGGTTGGGCCCCGGCCTCCTTCCAAGCTTTGAAGATCTTCTCGGGGAATTCGATGGGCTTCTTGGCTTGGGCGGGCTCGTCGGCACGGCTGGCGCCGATCGCACACAGGGCCATCGCACTGAAAATAACAGTCTTCATCGGATACCTCCGTCGGGTGAGGAAACGGGTGGGGTGATCCTTCACTTCTTCGGTGGCTCCAAGGCCATCGTCGTCGCGGCTTCGGCGAAGAGCTTCTTCATGTCGAAGCCCCCCGACGCGAAAGCCTTGGTCAGGTCGGCTTGGGCCGACGGGCCGTAGGCGCGGATCGGCTGCTGGGCCACATGGTGGAACACCTGCGTCGCGAAGGCCGCGTGGACCTCCGGGCTGTTCGCGAGGAACTTGCCGAGTTCGACCGCGCCTTTCAGCGCGATCGGCTTGCCATCGCGGCTGAGGTAGGAGGCGCTGTCGTCCACCGGTTTCTTGTTGTCTTCGGTCCGGTAGCGGCCGATGGCGTCGAACTTCTCGAGCGTGAAGCCGAGCGGGTTGATGATGCCGTGGCACTGCATGCAGTTCGCGGCCTTCGTCTGCAAGCTCACGCGCTCGCGGGTGCTCAGGCTCGGGTGCAAGTCGGGGGCGACCGGTGTCACCGCTTCGGGCGGCGGCCTCAGCGATAGCCCGAGAATGCCGCGGGTGAGGAAGACCCCCCGATGGATCGGCGAACTCTCGGCGGTGTAAGCGAAATTCGCCAAGAGGTACGGGTGCGTCAGCACGCCCGAGCGCTGACCGGGGTCGAGCTTCACCTTCGTGTACTTGGCCTCGGCAGGGAGTTCGACGCCGTAGAATTTCGCGAGCCGGCCGTTGAGCAGCAATTCATCGCTCGTCAGCAGTTGCTTGAAGTCGGACGCCTTGCTCCACATGACCTCTTCGATGAAAAGATCGAGAGCGGTGCGCAGGTCGGCGACGGTCTGCGGATCGAAGCCGGGGAAGCGCCCGGCATCTTTGCCGAGTTCCTTGTTCCCCTCGATGTTGAGCCAGTGGTGGAAGAACTGGCGCACCTTGGCGCGGGCCTTCGGGTGCTCGATCATCCTCGTCGCTTCGGCCAACACCTGTTCGCGCGTCTTCAGTAACCCTTTGTTGGCCGCCGCATAGAGGTCCGGATCGGGGATTGAATCCCAGAGGCCGAAGGAGAGGCGGGATGCCACATCGAAGCCATCGCCGGTGCCGCCGACTTCGCGGTAGAGGAACTGCGGCGACTTCAGCGCGATGAGCACGACTCGTTTGATGGCGATGTCGAGTTCCTTCGTCGCGTCGAACTGCTTCTCGACGAGCTTCTTCTGGTCGTCGGTCAGCGGGCGTCGGAAAGCGCGCTCGGCGAACTTCAGCGCGAACTCCTTGAGCTTCGCAGGGCGATCCGCAGCCGCGTCGCCGGTCTTCGCAAGGTCGTTGATCTTCGCCGAGATGTACGTCGCCGTTTCAAGGGCCGCATCGGTCGTCGCGGCGTCCCATTCCTTCGACACGGCCGTCCCGCGCTCCCAGCCGAGACTGCGGTCGTCGGGCGGGAAGGGCGCTGCCGGGGCAAACTGCTCCGGAAAGTTCACGGGGCTGAGCACCCGGCTCGGAATCGTTTCGACGACGCCGTGCGGCGTCTTCCAATTCAGGCTGATCGAAGCGGGCTGCACCGGCCGATTCGGGTTCTTCTTGGAATCATCGACGCCCTGCTTCGCCTTGCTGAAGTTCAGGCGGATCGTATACGGCCGACCCGCGACGAGGAACACGCTCGCCACATACTCGGTTTGGTTGCCCGACTTCACCGTGGCGTCGATCAGCGCCGTGCGGTTGTCGTTGACCCAGAGCTGCATGGAGTGTTCGGTGCGCACCACGAAGTCGTGGAAGCCGGTCTCCTCGGCGAGCAGGCTGCCATTCCACGCGATCGCGAATTGATGCGGATCGGGAAATTTGTCCTTCTCGGGCGTCTCCTTGCCGAAGTCGAACTTCACCTCGGCATCGAGCCGTTCGATGACGCGCTCGCCCTTGTTGTGGTTGCGGCCCTTGTAATATTCGCCGTTGAGGCCGCGCTTGTCGCCCCACTTGTTGTCCCAGCGGAAGTGCTGCACGAGGTCCGCGACCGCATTGCGGTACTGCGGCACCGTGAGCCGGGCGAGTTCGACGCGGGCCGGGCGGTTGCGATCCCGCGCCACCGGCGAGTAGAAGGCATCGTGCAGGTACGCGGACACTTTTTCCGCATCGGCCTTCGACAAACTGCCCGGCGCATCCTCCGGCATCGTCTCCTGGACGTATTTGGAGAGCTGCTGGACCGACCGATCCCCTTCGATGCTGCGCTTGTATTTCTTGGTGCCCTCGCCTTTCGCCCCGTGGCACGAGGCGCACTGCTTCGCGTACAGCTCCGCCCCGGTCGGTTCGGCGGCGGATGCGGCAAAAGGGAAGATCAAGAGTAGAGGCAGGACGGTTCGGAGCATGGATGCGACCGCATCGGGTGGGTAGGAGTATGGTTGCACCGGGGAACCGCGCAGTCAAGCCGGCGCAGCTTCCCGGGTGCGCCAACGGATTCTGGCACGGGCGAGCGATCCCCACTGAGAATGATTTCGACGCCGCTGCACCACCCCCGATCGGAATCACGCCCCGATTTTC
>JAYVTJ010000600.1:0-3578 GCA_043774415.1 Fimbriiglobus sp.
CACGAGGCTGTCACCGAGGATCGAATGCCGGCGGGCGACCGTCGGGTGCAGTTGCAGCATCGGCCTCGGTTTTTCGCTCACGAGCTTCTGCACGAGCCGCGTCTGCGCGCCCGAGTTGTAGTGCTCCTTGTAGCGCCCCGTCGTGAAGAAGTACGGGTAGGCGTCGTCCGGGTGCTCCCCGCCGGGGCGGTGCTCGACCGCGAAGAACTTGGCCTTCCCATCCGGGTGCTGGAAGCGCTCCGCGAAGAGTCGCGGCGTGCCGGGGTGATCCTTGTTCGGACAGGGCCAGAAGACACCGTCCTGCGCGTCGATCTTGGCGTACGTGATGCCACTGTAGTCGGCCGTGCCCCCGGCCGTGGCGCGGCGGAACTCGTCGAAGACTTCTTCGGACGACTCGAATGCGAACTGGTGGCCGTGGCCCAAGCGCTCGGCGAGATCCTGGAGGATTTCGAGATCGCCGCGCACGCCGCGCGGCGGGCGCACGGTCGGCCGGCGGCGGATGACGCGCCCCTCGAAATTGGTCATCGTGCCGGTCTCTTCGGCCCACTGGAAGACGGGCAGCACGACATCGGCGAGCGCCGTCGTCTCGTTGGCGAAGGCATCGCAGACGGCGAGGAAGTCGGTCGATTTGAGCCGGTTCAGCACGCGGGTTTTGTCCGGTGCGGCAACGGCGACGTTCGATCCCATCACGAAGAGCGTGCGGATGCCGCCGGTCGGCCCGAGGGAGTCGAGGAGTTCGCAGGCGCTCTTCCCCTTATGCGGCAAACTGTCCGCGGGGACGCCCCAGATTTCCGCGATGGCCGCGCGGTGTTCCGGGTTCTCGATGAGCCGGTAGCCCGGCAGTTGGTCGGCCTTCTGGCCGTGCTCGCGGCCCCCTTGGCCGTTGCCCTGGCCGGTGAGGGTGGCCCAGCCGCTGTTCGGCTTCCCCTGCAAGCCGAGCGCGAGCGCGAGGTTGATCCACGCGTGGACCGTATCGACGCCCTTGCTGTGCTGTTCTGGCCCGCGACTCGTGAGGAGCATGCACGACTTGGCCGCGCCGATCCAGCGGATGAGCTGGCGCATCTGCGCTTCGCTCACGCCCGTGATGCGCTCGACCGCGGCCGGGTGATATCCGAGTACCGAAGCGCGGACGGCGTCGAAGCCGGTCGTCCGCGCGGCGATGTAGTCGCGGTTCAGGAACCCCTCTTCGATGGCGAGGTAGAGAAGCCCGTTGGCGAGGGCGAGATCGGACCCCGGCGTGATGGGCAAGTGCAGATCGGCCACGCGGGCCGTGGCGGTACGGCGCGGATCGACGACCGCGAGCCGGCCTCCGTTGGCCTTCTGCTTCTCGAACCACTGCATGATCGGCGGGAGCGTATCGGCGCAATTGGACCCGATGAGCACGACGACTTCGGCGCCGGCGATGTCTTCGACAGGGAACGGCAGGCCGCGGTCGATTCCGAAGGCGCGGTTGCTGCCCCCGGCGGCGCTCGCCATGCACCAGCGGCCGTTGTAATCGATGTTCGCGGTACCGAGCGCGAGCCGGGCGAACTTGCCGAGGAGGTAAGCTTTCTCGTTCGTGAGGGCGCCGGACCCGAAGACGCCGTTGGCATCGGCGCCGTGCTCCGCCTTCGTGCGCCGCATGGCGTCGGCGATGCGGTCGAGGGCTTCGTCCCACGTCGCTTCGCGGAGTTCGGCGCCGCGCGCATCGCGCATCAGCGGCGACAGCAATCGCTGCGGGTGATTCAGCAGGGCGAAGCTCGTCCAGCCTTTGATGCAGAGCTGGCCGTTGTTGACGGGGAAGTGCGGATCGCCCTGGATTTGGGGCACGCTCTCACCGGCCGTGTCCGCCATGCGGATGCCGCACTGGTAGGCGCAGTAGGGGCAATGCGTGCGGATCGCGAGTTCTTCGCGGCGGCGAATCAGGGGTAGCGGGGCGGTCGTCATGGGTCAGATCGTCACGAAGACGCCGTCGTCGGTCACTTCGACGGGGTAGCTCGCGATGTCGCAGATGCCGGGCTGATCGCAGGCGCCGGTGGCCCCTTCGAAGCGGAACGCGTGGTACGGGCAGACGACCGAATCGCCGGCGAGCATGCCGTCGGCGAGCGGGCCGCCCTTGTGCGGACAGATGCCGTCGACGGCGAAGATGCGGCCGGCGCGGGTGCGGAATACGGCGAGCGGCATGCCGTCGACTTCGAAGGCGCGGCCGAGGCCGACGGGGAGTTCGTCGAGCTGGCAGAGTGCGATGCGGCTGAGCGTGAGCATGGGGGAGAATCCGATCCGTATTGTTAGCCGGACGCGCAAGCGACAGTCGGCTTGTCCTCTCAAATGTTTGGAACACCCACTCGGCTAAACGCGACCGTCGCTTGCGCGTCCGGCTAACGAGAATGCCCTTCGGCTTTCACACCACCACAACGGGCAGCGACACCTTCCGCGGTTCGGCGAACTGCCCGGCGTACACCGGCGCATCGCGCTCCAGCCACGGATCGACGTACGCCGCCATCGTCTTCTCGACTTCCGCATCGAGGTCCGCGCCGATGCCGAGCGAATCGTCGACGATGATCCTGCGGAGGTTCTCGATCCCCAGTCGCGGCACGAAGTCGTAGGTGCGCTCGATCCACTTGGCGTTGTCGCGGTAGTAAATCAGGAAGCGGCCGATGATTTGCATCGCCTCGTCGCGCGTCTTCACCCGGCACAAGAGATCGGTGCGGCGGACGTGCGCCCCGGCCGCCCCGCCGACGAGGATCTCCCACTCGCCCCCTTCGGTCGCCACGATGCCGACGTCTTTGACGGTGCTTTCCGAGCAGTTTCGCGGGCAGCCGCTGACGCCCATCTTCACCTTCGCCGGGAACTCGAACCCCTGGAACCGCTTCTCCAAGGCGATGCCCAAGCCGGTGCTGTCGTTGGTGCCGTAGCGGCAGAATTCGGTGCCGACGCAGGTCTTCACGGTCCGCAGCGCCTTCGTATAGGCGTACCCGCTCGGCATGCCGAGATCGGCCCAGACGCCGGGGAGGTCCTCCTTCTTGATGCCGAGGAGGTCGATGCGCTGACCGCCGGTGAACTTCACCATCGGCACGGAATACTTCTTCGCCACCTCGCCGATGCGGATGAGGTCGTCCGCGGTGGTGACGCCGCCGTAGACGCGCGGGATCACGCTGAATGTGCCATCCTTCTGGATGTTGGCATGGACGCGGTCGTTCACGAAGCGGGCGTCGCGCTCGTCGATGTACTCGGTGCCCCAGATGCTCTTGAGCATCGACGCCAGACCGTTCTTGCTCTTCTCGTCTTCATGCGTGGCGAGTTCGCACAGCACCGCCGAGACGCTTTTGAGCCCGCGCTTCTTCACCTCGGCCACGAGCGTCGGCTTGTCGAGCGGCACCGCCGGCACGTACCATGACTCGCTCGGGTCGGCCTTCACCGCGCCCGCTACGGCTTCGATGAGGCCCGCGATCATCTTCTTGCACGAACCGCAGCCGGTGCCGGCCCGGGTCGCCTTGCCAACCATCGGCACGCTCGTCTTCCCGGCTTGGATCGCCTTCACGATCGTGCCTTTGCAGACGCCGTTGCAGTCGCAGATCTGCTTCGCGTCGGGCAAGTCG
>JAYVTJ010000601.1:0-2251 GCA_043774415.1 Fimbriiglobus sp.
GACGACACCGACGCGATCCAGAAAGCCCTCTTCGACCTCATGGGCCAGCACAAGATCCTCCGGTTTCCGAACGGGACATACCTCATCACGAAGCCGCTCGTCTGGTCGAAGAAAAATAGCGCCAAGCAGGATGCGTGGGGCTTCAACTACCTGAAGGGGCAGAATGCGGGCAAGGCGATCATCCGACTGAAGGATGCGACCTTCAGCGATCCGAAGGCCCCGCAGGCGATGATGTGGTGCGGCGGGTTCGGCTCCGCCGACTGGTTCCACAACCACATCGAAAGCCTCACGTTCGACGTCGGCCGCGACAACCCCGGGGCGATCGGCCTGCAGTTCTATTCGAACAATGCCGGGGCCGTGCGCGATGTCGCCGTGGTGTCGCAGGACGGCGGGGGGGTCATCGGGCTCGATTTGGGCCACCGCGATATGAACGGCCCGCTGCTCGTGAAGAACGTCCGCGTGGAGGGCTTCGAGACGGGCATCCGCTGCGCCGGCTCGGTGAACAGCCAGACCTTCGAGCGGATCACGCTACGCGGTCAGTCGAAGGTCGGGTTCGCGAATCTCGGCCAGTCGGTGAGCATCCGCGGGCTGCTCAGTGCGAACGACGTGCCCGCGCTCGAGGCCCAATCCTTCACCGTCTTGATCGACGCGAAGCTCACGTCGCCGAAGGGTGCGGCCGTCGCCGTGATCGTCGGCAAAGCGCCGTGCTTCATCCGCGGCGTGACGACCGCCGGCTACAAGTCGGCACTATCGCCCGAGGCGAAGTCGAAGGTGGTGGGGCCGGACATCGCCGAATGGTCGCAGGGGATCGCGGGCAATCCCTTTGGCGCGCCGGCGAAGTCTCCGAATCTGCCGGTGCGCGAGACACCCGATTGCCCCTGGGATGCCCCGAAGACTTGGGCTGTCGTCGATACCTTCGGCGCGGATCCCACGGGCGGCAAGGACTCATCGGACGCGATCCAGAAGGCTATCGACTCCGGCGCGACGACCGTCTTCTTCCCCGGCGCCTACGCCGTGAAAAAACCGGTGAAGGTCCGCGGCAAAGTGCGGCGCCTCTTGGGCGTCGGCAACTGGATCGACTACACGGGTCAAGCGAAGCCCGACTTCATCGTCGAGGACGGCGACGCGAAGACCGTCTTCTTCGAACACTTCGCCCCGATCAACGGCGGCATCGAAGTGGCCTCGGCGCGAACCGTCGTCCTGCGCAGCGTCGAGTGCAAGCGGATCGCGCTCAAATTGAAGGGGGACGTGTTCCTCGAAGATGTCGCCACCGACGATCTGCGCATCAACCCTGGTCAGCGCGTCTGGGGGCGGCAGCTCAATATCGAAAACGAAGGGACGCACCTCACGAACGACGGCGGCACGCTCTGGGTGCTCGGCTACAAGACCGAGCGCGGCGGCACGCTCCTCCACACGAAGGCCGGCGGTGCGAGCGAAGTGCTCGGCAACTTCAGCTACACCACCACCGCTGGGAAGCTCGCGCCGATGTTCCGCACCGAGAACGCATCCGCCTTCGCATTCTTCAACGAAGTCTGCTACAGCGGCGAACCGTTCCGCGTGCTGGTCGAAGAGACCCGCGGCAAAGTGACGAAGGCGATCAAGGTGGGCGAAGGTGGAGTCGCCCCGGTCGCGACCGCGCCGGCCCGGTGATGCCTTTGGCTTTCGGCGGCGCGATCCATTACAGTAGAAGCCGCCGAGTCCGCCGAACCCCGGGTGCGTCCATGCCCGCTTTCGCACTGCCGCAATCGCTCGAAGTGCAACTCGACGACCTCGCCGCCGAAGTCCGCCGGCTCCGCATCCTGCGCGGGGCGACTTGGCTCGTCGCCGTCCTGTTCGCAGCCCCGCAGTGCGCCATCGCGCTCGACGCCTCGTTCGAACTCTCCGGCCGGGCGCGCGGCGCGCTGCTCGCCGGGTGGATCGCCCTCGCCGTCGCCGCCGCGTGGTGGTTCGTCGTCCGCCGCCTCCGCGAAACGCCCTCGGCGGAGGCGCTCGCCCGGCTCATCGAATCGAAGTTTCCGAGCCTCGCCGAGCGGTTGCGCACCCTGGTCGAACTGAGCGCGAGCGCCGAAGCCGGGAACGGCTCGCGGACGATGATGGCCCTGCTCGCGCGGGAGACCGAACGCCGGACGCGCAAGCTCGACTTCTCCCGCGCCGCGCCGTCGGGCTTCAGTTTCCGCTTCGCGGCCCTGACCGCCTTTGCCGCCGTGCTGGCGCTCGCCCCGATCCTCTTCGTCTCCGGCAGCGGCGAGCG
>JAYVTJ010000602.1:0-13558 GCA_043774415.1 Fimbriiglobus sp.
ACGACCTGGAACAGCTGTTCGGATCGCACCGCTACCACGAGCGTCGGGCGAGCGGTCGCAAGGGCGGATCGCCCGGGCTGGTGCTGCGGGGATCGGTGCGGTTGATGGCGGGACTCGCCACCCGGACCCGGGAGGTGGAGGCGTCGGAGTTGGCCGGGGCCGACCGGGAGGAGTGGAAGCGGGTGCGCTCCGAAATGTAGGAGCGGCGCGAGCGGCGCGTCGAACGGAGGCGGTTCCGCCGCGACCCGCAGGAGTACCTGAAAGCCCTCGAAAACAAGCTCAGCCAGTCGGGTTTGCCGGCCTAGAAAAAAACCACTCCTATGCCGTTATCGCAGTAGATCCAAAGCTCGGGTGCGTTGAACTCTACAACCCAAAAGGCGAACACTTCTGGATCAATTTCATCGATGTCAACAAATATTTTGCCGGTCTATTCGTCACCCACAGCAAGTAGCGCCATGATGTCGCACGCATGGTTTCCAATATTCTCGATTCTATCCGGCGCACTTTCGCGCTGGATGTTATGCGCAGTTACGGTGATAGTTTTCATGGCTGTGGGTATCGCTTCGGATCCCCCGATAGACTCGCGGCCGGACTGGGAAGAGATCGGCGCATCCTCCGATGCGAAAAGTTTCAACTTCAAGGTTTCCATTCACCCGGGATGCGACAGAACCAAGCAGAATTGGCATGGTTCCGGCTGGTCGGAAATTCTCGCTTTGGTAGATCGTCGACCCAACGGCTCTGATGACAAAGAACCCCGCTTGGCTCTCACGCACCGGTTCAAGGGAGATCTGGGTTACTTATTCATGTCGGAACAGCAGCGTCGCATCGTTCCAAAAAATCCCGAGCGGATCATCTTTCCACCGGCGTACGATGCTGGAAAATCCTATTATGTCCCGATCCACGGATATTTGTTCTCCAGCAATAAGCCTCAAGAAGACTATGTGAACTTCTATTGGATTCCGGATAGCAAAACGCCCAATGGGATTCCTCCTATTCGCCGTGATTCCCTTTGTATCCCGCAGCATTTTGAAAAGTACGAAACAGGGGTAAGCTTTTTAGACCGTTCTGTTGTGGGAGCTGCGCCGCGCGCCGAACTCTACATGATCTCCGCCAAACAGGCTGACACGGGCAAATCGGTTGCGGTGGCCGAGATTGAATGCATCACGGGATCACCCGGTGAACAGTTGCGTGGCACGGCTACAATTCGTGAGGGAAACATTGTTGTCGTCCCGCGCTATTTCGGCTTCGTCGTCCGGCACATCGTGCCGCGATCCGAGAAGACGCTCGCCATCGGCTGGGTCGATCTCGATTGCCACCTCATCGAAGAGAAGGATTTGGAAGCCAAAGCCAAGAAGGAGAACCGCTCGATCGTCCGCTTCGACATGAAGTACATCAAACCGAAGAAGTAGCCCCTCAACCATCGTCCATCCCTCCAAATCCCATTCTGCCGATCCCGCCGGTCTCGCGGGCGTCACTTCCCCCAAAGTCCGCGTGCGGATTTTGCTTCCCGAGCGTCTCGTTGGTAAACTGGGGTGTGTGAGCGAAGCGTGAAGGCGCCCGTTTCCCCGCCCGCGTCCGGCGCCCATCAGGAACCCGCCCCCATGCCGCGCTCCGCCCTGCCCGTCCTGCTGCTGCTCATGGCCCTCGCCCCCGCCTCCGCGGCCGCCCAGGAGCCGATCCGCTTCCCGCGCACCCCGGACATCTCCCCGGACGGCAAGCAGGTCGCTTTCAGCTACCTCGGCGACATCTGGGTCGTCGAGGCCATCGGCGGCGTCGCCCGCCCCGTGACCATGCACGAAGCCCACGACTATGCCCCGGTCTTCAGCCCGGACGGCCGCTCGCTCGCCTTCAGCAGCAACCGCCACGGCAGCTACGATGTGTTCGTCGTGCCCACCGTCGGCGGCAAGCCGAAGCGCCTCACGTTCGATTCCGGCGCCGACATCGTCACCGGCTGGACGCCCGACGGAAAGAGCGTCGTCTTCAGCAGTTCGCGCGGCACCGGCTACCCGATCTCGCAAGACGTCTACACCGTGCCCGTCGAAGGCGGCGCCGAGAAGCGGCTGAACCTCTTCGAGGCGAAGGAAGCCCACTTCGCGCCGAGCGGCGACAAGCTCGCCTTCGTGCGCGGCCCCGGCACGTGGTACCGCCGCGGCTACCGCGGGTCGAGCAACGACGACCTCTACCTCGCCTCGACGGACGGCGCCACCGCGAAGCGGCTGACGACCTACGATGGCCAGGACACCGCGCCGATGTGGAGCCGGGACGGCAAGACGCTCTACTACGTCACGGATGCCGGGTTCGCCAAGGGCTGCTCGAACATCGTGAGCCAGCAGATCGACGGCCTCGCGGCGCAGGGGGCGCCGAAGCCGGTGACGCAGCACACCGACGACATGGTCCGCCGCGCCCGCATCAGCGCCGGCGGCGAGTGGATCGTCTACGAGTGCGGCGGCGACATCTACGTGACGAGTACGAAGAGCGCCGGGCCGGGCCGCAAGCTCGCCATCGAAGTCCACGCCGACGACAAGTCGAACACCTCGCGGACCACGACCTTCGGCCGCGATGCGACCGAGTTCGCGCTGTCGCCGGACGAGAGCCACGCCGTCGTCGTCGTCCACGGGCAGCTCTTCCTCACGAAGGTCCCCGCCGGCGGCAAATCGACGCGGCTCACGGAGCACGCCTCGGCCGATCACTCGGTGAGCTGGTCGCCCGACGGAAAGAAGCTCCTCTTCGCCTCGGATCGCACCGGCGTCGAGGAACTCTACATGCTCGAAGCCGACGATGTCGAACACCCGGAGCTTACGAAGGCCCACAAGTTCAAGACGACGCAGCTCACGAAGACGCCCGAGGAGGAGAGCGGCCCGAGCTTCTCGCCGAAGGGGGATCGCATCGCCTTCCTGCGCGGCGGCCAGCTCTGGACGATGAAGCCCGACGGCACCGATGCGAAGGTGCTCGTCGAAGGGAAGAAGGTGCTGGACTACGACTGGTCGCCCGACGGGAAGTACCTCACCTACGCCCGTATGGACGGCAGCTTCGCGAGCGAAATTTACATCGTGCCCGCGGATGGCGCCACCAAGCCGGTGAACATCAGCCGGTACGCGACGTTCAACAGCGACGTGACCTGGGGCGGCAACAAGATCGCGTTCATCAGCCAGCGCCGCGGGGTCACGGCCATGCACGTCGCGAGTTTGCAGAAGCCGGCCGCGGACGGCGCGAAGACCTCCGACGAAATCGAGTGGGACGACATCCACCTGCGCGTCGAACGCGTCTCGGCGACACCGGCCGAAGCGGGCAGCATCTCTCCAGACGGGCAGCTCGTCGCCTTCCGCTCCCTCTCGAACGGCGACGACCTCTGGGTCGTCAGCAGCAACGGGACGAACCTCGGCCGGTTGACGTCGGGCAACCAGTCGCCGCGCGGCATCAAATGGGCGAAGAAGTCGAGCGGCACGGTCTACTTCCTCAACGGCGCCGGCGAACTGCGCTACACCCGCGCCAGCTTCGGCGGCTTCACCGGCAGCGGCGGCCCCGCCGGCGATCCCGGCCAAGTCAAATTCGCCTGCAAGCTCTCCGTGGACCGCGACGAGGAGTTCGCCGAGATGTTCGCCCAAGCGTGGCGCACCCTCTCGGACAACTTCTACGACAAGGACTTCCACGGCGCCAACTGGAAGGACGTCCGCGCGAAGTACGCCCCGATAGTGCCCCACTGCGCCTGCCGCGAAGACCTCTACGCCCTGATCTCGCTGATGCTCGGCGAGCTGAACGCGAGCCACCTCGGCATCAGCGGTCGCCTGCCCGTCGCCGAGGAGACCACGGCCGACCTCGGCCTGATCTTCGACGAAAAGTACGCCGGCCCCGGTCTGAAGATCGCCGAGGTGCTGAAGCGCGGCCCCGCCGACAAGCGCGGGCTGAACCTCAAGGCCGGCGACGTCATCACGCACATCGACCGCGTCGAGCTGACGCCGAAGATGAACCTGTCGAAGCTGCTCAACAACCGCGTCAACGACGCCGTGCTGCTCGCGCTGGCGCCGACGACCCCGGCCGATCCGAAGACGGCCCGCACCGTCGAGGTGATCGCCGCCGACCGGGCGAAAATCTCCGGGCTGATGTACGACCGCTGGGTGCAGAAGAACGCCGAGCAGGTGGACAAGCTCTCGGGCGGGAAGCTCGGCTACATCCACATCCCGAGCATGGACGAAGCGGGGCTGGAGGCGTTCATGCGCAGCCTCTACTCGGACAACTTCGAGAAGGAGGCGATCGTCATCGACGTGCGCAACAACGGCGGCGGCTTCACGCACGACATGGTGTTGAACTACCTCGTCGGCAAGGATCACACGAAGTTCGTCCAGCGCGACGGCGGCGAGGGGCAAGTACTCCGCAACTTCGACCGCAAGTGGAGCAAGCCGATGACGGTGCTCATCAACAACCGCAGCTACAGCGACGCGGAGATCTTCCCGCACGCCTTCCGCGCCAGCGGACTGGGCAAAGTCGTCGGCCAGGCGACGGGCGGCTTGGTCATCGGCACGGGCAGCACGCGGCTCATCGACGGCTCGCAGTTCCGCATCCCGCGCATCGGCGTCTTCACGAACCGCAACGCGAACATGGACAAAGAGGGCGTGCCGCCGGATGTGGCCGTCGAGATCACCCCCGAGGATTGGGCGAAGGGGCTGGACGCGCAGATCGCCAAGAGCGTGGAGGTGCTGAACGTCGATGTGGCCGCGTGGAAGAAGGCGAAGAGTCCGCCGATCGGCACGACGACGAGCGAGCCGAAGCCGGGCGAGCCGAAGCCGATGATCCCCGCTGGCACAGTCAAGGACGAGAAAGCGGCGCCCGAGGCGAAGCCGAAGGGTCGCCGGGCCATGCGGAAGAAGTGATGCGGAGGGAGTGCGGGCATTGTCAGAGCGAGCTTCCGATTTTCGTAGTGGCCCGGATCACATGAGGGTTTTCTCTTCGCCCCAAAGGTGCCGACGTATCTAGCCCAGGGCGGGAGCCCTGGGAACCCGATCCCGAATTTTCTTCGCCCTGGAAGGGCCGACGGGAGGCCTCCGTTTGCGCGTCGATCTATCTTGCATGCTCCTTGAAGAACTTCACGATGAGCTTCGGGGCCTCCGGCGGGAACTCGTGGCCACCCGGCCCGATCAGCGCGGCGAACGGCGTTCCCGTCTTAGACAGGTATTCCGTGCCCATCAGTTCCCCGGCTTTGGCCCACTCCTTGCCGCCCGCGTCGCAACCGTTGAGCTTCCGCACGCGCTCCATCGTCGCCTCCTGCCGCTCGAACTTCACCAGCGGATCTTTCGTCCCCGCGACGTGCAGCGCCGGTTTCGGCTTCAGGTTCTTGTAGTCCGCTCCCGGCCCCGACGCGGAAGGCGCTACCGCCGCGAAGGTGTCGCCGCGCGTCGCCCAGAGGGTGTAGGTGAAGCCGCCGCCATTCGAGTGACCCGTGCAGTAGATGCGTTTCTCGTCGATCTTCTGATCCTTCTTCAGCGTCTTGAAGACCTCGTCGAAGAACTTCAAATCGCGATCCTCCTGCTCGCCGGCGCTCCCCTGCCAGCCCGTCTTCTTGCCGTCGGGATCGGTGAGTTTGCCCGGCGTCGGGATGCCCTGCATGTAGACGACGATGGCCTCGGGCCAGTGCGTTTGATAGGCGAAGGACTTCGCGGCGTGCGCCGCGGTGCCGCCGTGGCCGTGGAAGGCGAAAAGGACCGGCGCGGGCTTGTCGGCCTTCGCCGGGAGGTAGACGATGGCCTCGCGCTTCTTGTCGCCGACGGTCCAGTCCATCGGCTTCGGGGCGGGGTCGGCCGCCGGGGCGAGCATCAGCGCGAGCAGCGGGGCGAAGAGCATCGGCGAACTCCGGCAATGGAACGCATCCCTCGGAAACACAGCCGAGCCGCGGGGATTACGCGCAATCCCCCGGAGAGGAGCTTCTCCCCCTCTCCGCTTCGGCCGAAGCGGAGAGAGGGAGTGAGACGGGAGTTCCCACGCCCGACTTCTCGAAAATCCGAGTGAGCCATACCCACCACCACACCGACGGGACGGACTGCATCGGACCCCGCTGTCGCAGCGCTCTTCGAGTCCGCCGCACCCGGGCTCGTCGAAATCCGCTTCCCCCACACGGGTACGGCTCCGGATTGCACTCTGTCACCGACCCGATTTTCCGAACCCCCGCAGCGCGGCGGCGACCTCCGCCGGCGCGCTGCGGTG
Source organism: Fimbriiglobus sp. (assembly GCA_043774415.1). Taxonomy (GTDB): domain Bacteria; phylum Planctomycetota; class Planctomycetia; order Gemmatales; family Gemmataceae; genus JALHQU01. Next base: position 6,196 of record JAYVTJ010000602.1, read on the forward strand.
GATCTGATGGCCGATCCCCGCGAAGCGAATGTGCCGGTGAACCCGCAGCCCTCGTCGCGCGCCATCGACATCGCGGTCGGTGAACAGCCCGCCCGCCGATGGATCGCCCTGCAGCAGCAGCGTCGGGCACAGCACGCGCGGCCAGAGCGCCTCTGCGTCATATCCGTCGAGCCACTTTCCGGAGACGATCGGCGCGAACACATCGGGATCGACCTGCGCCAAACATTCCGCGAGGAACTCCAGCGACGCGCGGTCGCGCACGTCGCCGAGGCGGATCATCCCGCCTTCCGAAGGAATGCGGATCTCGGCGAGCGCATCGGTCATCGCCTCTGCGGCGTCACCGCGCCGGGCCACCTCCTGCATCCCGGCGAATTGCGCTTGATACAGCGTGGTGCCGATCCCGCGACCCATCGTGTGGAACGGCGGATCTTCCAGCACGACCCGCTCGACGAACGCTCCGCATTCGGCCGCCACCGCGAGCGCGACCATCGCCCCGAGCGAGTGGCCCATCACGGTGATCGGTTCCGAGAACTGGGATCGGACGAACGCGACCGCACCGCGGCAGTAGTCGGCGACGAGGTACTCTCCCGGTACCCACTCCGAACCGCCGTGACCGCGGTGATCGAGCGCGACGATGCAGAAGTCGGCCGCGAGTTCCGGGAGGAGCGGCTCCCAGTCGCGGCCGTTCCGCGCGACGCCGTGCAGCAGCAGGAGCGTCGGCTTGTCGGCGGGATACTCGACGGAGTACAGCTTCGGCGGCGAACTCATCCGCGCTTCTCGCTCTTTACGAGGGTCGGGATCGGCTTCGCCAATCGCCCGGCTTTCACGATGCCCCCCTGCATCACGGCGAGGAACCGCGTGCGGTCTTCGAGAACGGAAATATCCGCGAGTACGTCGCCGTCGACGACGAGCACATCGGCGAGCTTGCCGACTTCGAGCGTGCCGAACTCGCCGCCTCGGCCCATCAGCTCCGCGCCCGTTTTCGTGGCGCAGGTGATGACCTCCAGCGGCGTTAGCCCGACGTCCTTCACGAAGAAGGTCAGTTCCCGCGCGTAGTCGCCGTGGGGGTTCCAGCCGAAGCCATAGTCGCCGCCCATGCCGAGGCGACCGCCGGCGCGGAGGATGCGCCGCGCGCTCTCGGCCCCCGCTTCGAGCGTCTCCCGGTGGCCGTCGATCACGCGCTGCGGCAGGCCGAATTCGACGCCGCGCTCGACGCTCGCCTTCTCGAAGTAGAGCGCCGGCACGCAGGGCACATCGCGCTCCAGCAGCAGTTCGAGGCCTTCGTCGTCGAGGAAGGTGCCGTGCTCGATGGCGTCGTAGCCGGCGCGGAGGGCGTTCTTGATCCCCTCGGTCGCCCGGCAGTGGCCCGTCACTTTCATCTTGTGGTTGTGCGCCGTCGCCACCACGGCGCGCATCTCGTCGAAGGTCATGCAGAGCGTGTGGTGATCGTTGGCATCGGGCGAAGCGGCGTCGCCGGTCGGGTAGGTCTTCACCCACTCGACGCCGTCCTTGACGAGGGAGCGCACGGCCCGGCGGGCGTCGTCGGCGCCGTTGATGATGAAGACGAGCCCCTCCATGCCGATCTTGCGGAACTCGGGGTTCCAGTCCATCAGCCCGCCGGCGGAGCAGATCTCCCGGCCGCTCGCGGCGAGGCGCGGCCCCGGGACGAGATCCTCTTCGATGGCCTTTTTCAGCCAGACGTCGACGTTGAAGAGGCAGCCGCCGGAGCGCGCGGCCGTGTAGCCGCATTCGAGGGCGAGTCGGCAGTTGACGGACGAGAGCAGCGAGACGTATTCGACGGGGTACTTGATGTCGAGGTCTTCGAGCGCGGCGATGTTGAAGTAGGTGGCGTGGAAGTGTGCCTCGACGAGACCGGGGAGGATGGTGCCGCCGTTGGCATCGATGCGACCCGCGCCCGGCGGCAGGGGCGGAGCGCCCGCGGCCGGTCCGGCGTAGGCGATGCGGCCATCGGTGATGACGAGCGCGCCGTCGCGGATCGGCGCCGCGCCGGTGCCATCGACGAGGAGTCCGTTGACCACGGCGGTCGTCCCGATCATCGCGTTCACGGCGGCGGCCCTCCTCGCACGAAAGGACTTTGCCCGCTCACACCAGCACCCGGCGGATCTCCGTTTGGAGCGCGCCGCCCGTGACGTGGACCCCGCCGTCTTTGTCGATGTAGACGTTGATTTCGCTGCGGACGCCGAACTCGGGGAGGTAGATGCCCGGTTCGATGCTGAAGCAGGTCCGCGGCAGCACGCGGCGCTCTTCGCGAGTTTCTAGGCCGTCCATGTGGCAGCCATTGCCGTGGGTCTCCTGACCGATGTTGTGGCCCGTGCGGTGCGTGAATGCGAAGCCGAAGCCGGCCTTCTCGATCACCTCGCGGGTCGCCGCATCGACCTCCCAGCCCTGCAGCGGTTCCCCCTTCGCATAGGCCCGCTTCACGCGCTCGATCCCGGCATCGCGGGCGGCGATCACCGTCTTGAAGACGCTATTGATCTTCGCCGGCACATCGTCCCCGACGTACCCGACGCGCGTCAGGTCGCTGTAGACCGCATTCGGCTTGTCCATCTTGGCCCAGAGGTCGATGAGCACGAAGCTGCCGGGGGCGATCTCGCTGTTCGTCGCGGCGCTCGGAGCGTAGTGCGGATCGCCGCTGTGCGGGCCTTCGCCGACGATGGGCGCGTGATCGGTGACCATGCCGGTGTCGGCGAAGTGCTTCAGGATGCGCGCCTGCACGTCGAGTTCGGTCGTGAAACCTTTGTCGCGGATCTCGGACGCGATGAACTGCCACGCTACGCCGTAGGCCGCGTCGGTGTGCCCGGCCGCTTCCTGATGCAGCGCCCACTGCTCGTCGCTCCAAGTCGCTTCGAACTGCTGGATGAGATCGCCGGAGGAGACGACCTCGACGCCGAAGCTGCGGACGAGTTCGAGCGTGCCGCCGTCCACGCGGGAGATGTACGGGTTGCCGTTCTTCGGGCTGTATTCCATCGCGACCGTCTTCGCGCCCTCCACGAGCGATTCGATCCCCTTCTCGAACTCCTGCCAGCGAAGATAGATGGTCGTGTCGTTGCCGGGCAGGTGCTCGAGCGCCGTCGGTTCGATGCGGTGGACGAGTTTTTTCGGTTCGCCCGTCGCGGGGATGAAGTAGGCCCAGCGCCGCGTGCGGTGCTCCTCGGTGGTTCCGGCGATGCGCGCCGCGAGGATGTTGATCTGGCGGAAGTCGTAGAGGAGCCAGCCATCGAGTTTGTGCTCGCGGAGGGCGGTTTGAACTGCGGCGAGGGAGAACATGGGTAGCTCGGGATCGGGATTGCAGGAATCATTGCGCACTCTTCGCCGAGGCGGAGACCTCACCCCCCCAGCCCCCTCTCCGAAGCGGAGAGGGGGTGACTGCACGATTTCGTAGGTCACGCAGAGCGTGACCTACAAGATCTCCATTCTCCGGTTCCCCCTCTCCGCTTCGGAGAGGGGGCTGGGGGGGTGAGGTCTCCTCACTTGCCCGCTTTCGCAGCGGCGAACAGCTCGTTCACCTTGTTCCAGTTCACGGTGTTCCACCACGCATCGACGTAATCCGGGCGCTTGTTCTGGTACTTCAGGTAGTACGCGTGCTCCCACACGTCGATGCCGAGGAGCGGGACGTTGCCGTCCATGAGGGGGCTGTCCTGGTTCGGCTTCTTCACGGCCTTCAGGCTCGCGGCCGCGGGATCCCAGACGAGCCAGCTCCAGCCGCTGCCGAACTGGGTGAGGGCGTTCTGCTTGATCGTCTCGCGGAAGTGGGCGAAGTCCGGGTGGTGCTTCTTGATCTCGTCGGCGATGGCGCCGGTCGGTTCGCCGCCGCCGTTCGGGGTCATGATCTCCCAGAAGAACGAGTGGTTCGCGTGCCCGCCGCCGTTGTTGATGACGGCCGGGCGGATCGCCTCGGGGACGCTCTTGATGTCGCGCAGCAGCGCCGCGATGTCCTTCGCTTCGAGGTCGGCGTGGCCGGCGAGGGCCTTGTTGAGGTTGTCGACGTAGGCCTTGTGGTGCTTCTGGCTGTGGATTTCCATGGTGGCCGCGTCGATGTGCGGCTCGAGCGCGGAGAAGGCGTACGGGAGTGCGGGGAGTGTGAAGGCCACGGTGCGAGTCCTCGGGGGTGATGCGGCGACGGGGCTATCTTAGGCGGGGGCTCAGCGGAGACGAGTCGGAAGAGATTCACTTCGCCTTCCACACCATCAGCAGTCCGTCGGAACTCCCGGTGACCATCCGCGTCCCGTCGGGGGAGAAGGCGATCGCCAGGCCCATCGTGCGCAGGCCGTCGTACCGCTTCCGCATCTTTCCGGTGGTGCCGTCCCACAGCCGCAGCGATTTGTCCTCTTGGACCGTGGCGAGCGAGGCGCCGTCCGGACCGATCGCGAATGCGCGTGCGAGGCCGGCGCCGTCGTACTTGACGGTGCGCGCCGCGCCCGCGGGCATCTCCCACGCTTGCAGGCCGGGGCCGCCGGTGCAGGCGTAGAGCGCGGAATCGTCCGGCGCGAACGCGAGGCCGTGGACATGGTGCTTGCCGGCGTTCAGCGTCTGCACCGGCTTCAGACCCTTCGACCAGACGAACACCGATCCGTCTTCACCGCCCGAGGCGATGTGCTGGCCATCGCAACTGAACGCGATTGCGTGGACGTGCTTCGTATGGCCCGCGAGCGTGCGGGTCGGCTTTTTCGCCTGCACATCGAAGAGGTGGACCTGCTTATCGACTCCGCCCGCGGCGATCGTCGAACCATCGGAATTGATCGCGAGGCATTCGATCCCGCCGGCGGATGCATCCCAGGTTCCGGTCGCCGCGCCGGTCGTCCAGTCCCAGAAGCGGACGATGCGATCTTCGCCCGCCGTGGCGAGGAGCGTCCCCTTGTCCGCGAAGGCGAGCGCCCGCACTTTGCCGGTGTGCCCTTCTAGGGTCCGCTTCGGTTGGTAGGTCGCCGCGTCCCAAAGGCGCACGGTGCCGTCATCGCCGGCGCTGGCGATGACGGCGCCATCCGGGGAGTAGGCTACCGCCCGCACGGGGCCGGCGTGCCCGCGCAATACGGCGAGTTCATCGGTGCGGCTCAGCCAGAGCATCCCGAAGACGCTGCCGACGAGGAGCAGGACGACCCCCGCGGCAAGGACATAGATTTTCCAATTCCGCATTCCGAACTCCGCATTCCGAACTTCTTCAATAGTCCCCGGGCACTTCGCCGCCGGCGCGGGTGCCGAGGGCGGTCCAGGTGAAGGCGTTGATCGAGTTGCGGAGGAAGCGCACCGAGCCGTCGCCGAAGAGGGCGTTCACGCCGCCGGTGTGCTGGCTGCTCGGATCTTCGACGTGGCCGTACGGGTTGTTCGGCGTGCGCCCCTCCGAGTCGTCGCCCGTCTGGAAGAGGCAGAGCGTCGGCGGGCCTTCGTCGTCGAGAGCCAAATTGACCGGGGGATTGATCGACCCGGTGACGGCGCCGACCCAGGTCGTCATCGGCGAGCGCTTGCTGGCGCGCTCGCTCACGAAGAGGGTGTTGCTCGTGCCGTCGGTGATGTCGGCGAAGCGGTAGGCGCTGTTGCGGAGGAAGGGGCCGGTGTTCGTATCCGGGAAGCCGGTGACTTCGAAGGTCCCGCCGCAGGCCACGTAGTTCGCGAAGGCGACGGTCGGCGCCCCCGACGGGCCGACGAGCGCGAAGGTATCTCCCTTCGGCGCATCGGACGGGCAGCGGTAGCCGGGCAGGACGGTCGTGCGCACCGCCGCGTGGCCGGGCGCCAGGATGTCGTTGCTCAGATTGATCTGCTTGAAAAGGTTGTCCTGCTCCATTTGCGGGAGGAGGTACGCGGCCCAACCCCAGCCGCTGCCGAGGCCGTCGCCATCGACGCTCGCGGTCCGGCTGCTGAAGCCGGGGGGGAACTTGCCGTTGGCACTCTCGTAATTGTGGAAGCCGAGCCCGATCTGCTTGAGGTTGTTGCTGCATTTCAGCCGCGCGGCGGCCTCGCGCACCTTCTGCACGGCCGGCAGCAGTAGGCCGATCAGGATCGCGATGATGGCGATGACGACGAGGAGTTCGATGAGCGTGAACGCGCGGCGACCGGGACGATGAACCATGACACGACCCCTAAAGGGACAATGCGGTAGTTCAAAGTATAACGAGTCGCGAGCGGGTTGGGTTCGGCGAATTGGAAGAAAATGGAAAAAGTGGTCGCGGGACTCCGCCTCCCATTCACCAGCCGCGGTAATGGCGATACCCGTACGGGGGGCCGATTGGGCCGACGTACACGACCGGGCGCGGTTCGATGTAGACCGGTTCGCGGACGATCACGACCGGGCGCGGACCGGGGCCGACGACGCGCTCGCCGCTCTGCATCTCGACGATCACCCCGTCCGGGACGGCGTTTTGCTTCAGGTAATTGAGGTCGTTCGCGCTCAGCGTGAAGCGCATCCGGTTCTGGCGGATGTGGTTGACGATCACCCGCTCGCTCTGGCCGTTCTTCGCCATCGTCACGATTTCTTCGATGCGCGCCGGCTGGGCCTGATCGTAGGCGTAGCCCGCCGCGGCGATCTCCTTGTCCTTCTTCTCGCTGCGGTCCACGTCGTTGCCGATGAGTCCGCCGGCGCCGGCGCCGACGAGTCCGCCGACGATGGCGCCCGTCTTGCCGCCGACGAGGGCGCCGACGCCCGCGCCGCCGGCGGCCCCGAGGCCGATGCCCTTCTCGGTGTTGTTCATGGTCGAGCAGCCGGCTTGGCCGAGTGCGAGCAGTGCGATGGAGAAAGCGAGCGTGCGCATGGAAGACCCTCCGGTATCAGAGGCGCATATGCCGGAATCTTGCGCGGGTGTCAACGGGGAATTCAAGAGCAAGAGTTTTCACCGCAGAGAAAGAAGAGGACGCGGAGAAGACCGGAAATTGGATCCGATCCAAGCCCATGGCTCCTCCGCGTCTTCTTCTTTCTCTGCGGGGAAAATCTTTGTCGGTATCCGACTCAGTTCGAGAATTCCGGACGGCGCTTCGCGAGCTGGGCCTGCAGCCGCGCCACGATGCTGCTGTGCATCTGGCTCACGCGGCTCTCGCTGAGGTTGAGCGTGGCGCCGATCTCCTTCATCGTCATCTCCTCGTAATAGTAGAGGATGACGATGAGCCGCTCGTTGCGGTTGAGGCCGCGGGTCACGAGCTTCATCAGGTCGCGGTTCTGGAGCCGGTTCGTCGGATCTTCCGACTTCTTGTCTTCGAGGACGTCGATCTCCCGCACATCCTTGTAGCTGTCGGTCTCGTACCATTTCTTGTTGAGACTGACGAGGCTGACCGCCGTCGCATCGCCGGCCATCTTGTCGTAGTCATGAATGGAGACCCCCAGCCTCGACGCCATCTCGTCCGGCCTGGGCGGTCG
>JAYVTJ010000603.1:0-2896 GCA_043774415.1 Fimbriiglobus sp.
CTCGGGCTGAACTACCTCATCGAGAATAAGCACCCGCAGTTGCAGGGCCGCCGCATCGCGCTGCTCGGCCAGCTGTGCGACGCCATCGACTACCTCCACGGCGAGAAGTACCTGCACCGCGACCTCTGCCCGCGCAACGTCATGGTCTCGAACGAGGGGGTCGTCAAGCTCATCGACTTCGGTCTGACGATCCCGTATACGCCGGCGTTCTGCCAGCCGGGCAACCGCACGGGCACGGTCGATTACCTCGCGCCGGAAGTCATCAAGCGCTCCACGACCGATCACCGCGTCGATATGTTCGCTTTGGGCTGCACGGCCTTCGAAGTCTTCACGGGCCAACTCCCGTGGGAAAAATCGATCAGTTCGGAAGAGACGCTCCGCCGGCACCTGAACACGCCGCCAAGAAATGCGCAGGATTTGATGCCCGAACTCGACGATGAATTGACGCGCATCCTGATGAAGTCGATCGACCGCGACAAGATGAAGCGCTACGCTTCCGCGAAGGACTTCAAAGAGGCACTCGCCAAGCTGCGGAAGCAGGATTACTGACCGGCCGCGGCCCAGCTCGCGGCCACGACCGCCGCCGTCTCGACGCGCAGCACGCGGGGGCCGAAGCTCAATTCGCGCCAACCGGCCGCAAGCGCCGATTCGATTTCCGAATCCGTGAATCCACCCTCCGGCCCGACCGCGAATGCGGTTCCCGCCCGACGCGGATCGGAACGCTCGCCGCGATTGCCGGTGTGCAGGACGAAGCGCCGTTCCGGCAGTTCCGAGGTCAGGAATTCGGCCAGTGACATCGGCTTGTCAATCTCCATCAGGATATTCCGCCCGCACTGCTTGCTCGCTTCGATCACGGCGCGGCGCCAGCCGTCCATCTTCTCGACCTTCGGCCGCACGACCGAGCGCTCCGCGATCAGTGGCACGAAGCGGGTCGCGCCGACTTCGACGAGTTTTTCGAGCGTAAAATCGAGGCGATCCCCCTTGGGGAGCGCCGACCCGACGACGATGGGGAAGGGGACTTCGCGCCGTGGCTCTTCCCGCTCGAGCACCTGCAAAACGACCTGCTTCTTGCCGGCGTTGACGATTTTCGCCGGGTACTCGCCGCCGTCGCCGTTGAAGAGGATGACGCGGTCTCCCGGTTTGAATCGCCGCACCGTGGCCATGTGATGCGCCTCCGCGCCATCGAGGACGAAGTCCCCGGCCTCGAGCCGCGAAGCGGTGTAGAAGCGGTCGGCCATCGGGAAACCCTTGCGGGACGGGGCGAAAAGCGTGAGTATAGCGGCGGCGATTGCGATTCCCATTCTCCCGACCGGAGTTCCCATGCCGACCTCTCCCCTTCGAACGCGCCGGGGCTTTCTCTCGTCCGGTCTCGCGGCCGGGGCGCTGCTCGCGATTCCCAAGTCGGTCTACCACGCCGCCCTCCTCGCCGCGGAGAAGCCGAGCGAGAAAATCCGCATCGGCGTCATCGGCACCGGGGGACAGGGCAAATCGAACATGAAGGCGATCCTGCAAAACGTCGTCGCCGTCTGCGATGCGGATCGCGATCACCTCGCGGAAGCGTCGAAGATCGCCGGGGATGCGAAGCTGAAGGTCGAGGCATACGCCGACTACCGCAAACTCCTCGACGACAAGAGCATCGACGCCGTGCTGATCGCGACGCCCGATCACTGGCACGCGCTCCAGACGGTTGACGCTTGCGAAGCGGGGAAGGACGTCTACTGCGAGAAGCCTTTGACGCTCGTCATCGCCGAGGGGCGGGCCATGGTGAACGCGGCCCGCAAGCACAAGCGCATCGTCCAAACGGGCAGCCAGCAGCGGAGCGATGCCAAGTTCCGCCAGGCGTGCGAACTCGTCCGCAGCGGTGCAATCGGTAAGATCACGACGGTGAAGGTCGGCCTGCCGGGGCCGAACTTCAAAGCGCCGGGCATCCCCGACGGCAAAGCGCCCGAAGCCCTCGACTACGACCTCTGGCTCGGGCCGGCGCCGCTGCGCCCCTACAACGAGAAGCGCGTCCACTACCTCTTCCGCTTCTTCTGGGACACCAGCGGCGGTCAGCAGACGAACTTCGGCGCCCACCATCTCGACATTGCCCAGTGGGGCCTCGGTACCGACGACACCGGGCCGACGAAGATCGAAGGCAAGGCGACCTTCAACAAGGACAAATGGTTCGAGACGCCCGAGACGGCCCACGTCACGTACAGCTACGAGGGCGGTGTGAAAGTCTATTGCAGCCTCGGCGGCGGCAAGGATGCCTACGCGGGTGGCACGACCTTCATCGGCGAGAAGGGGGAACTCTTCGTGACGCGCGGCAAGATCGAACTCAAACTCGAGGGCGAGAAGATCGATCCGGCCAAATTCCCGGCGGCTACCGTGAAACTCACCGAGAGCGGGAACCACCACAAGAACTGGCTGGAGTGCATCAAGAGTCGCAAGCTTCCGATCTGCGATGTGGAAATCGGCCACCGCTCGGCGACGGTTTGCCACCTCGGCAACATCGCCCTGCGCACCGGCAAATTCATCTCGTGGGATCCCGTCAGCGAGGAGATCGTCGGCGACGCCGACGCCTCGAAGATGCTGACGAAGGAGTATCGCAAGCCGTGGAAACTGGGGTGAGTTTTTACCTTAGACAGTCCAACTCATCCGTTCGAAACGAGTTGTGGCGATGTTCAGGATCACGTTCTTCGTACTAATGGTTTCGGGGATGAGTCTGTGTTCGGCGGCGCGATCCGACGAAGCGGAGGATAAGGCCGTCAAATACCTGCGCAAACAGGGCTTCACTGTCATCAGTAAAAATATCGGCTCTTCCCGGAATCCTGTGGGTGTTTTTCTACAGCTTCGGCAGTTGGCAGGTCAGGATTTTGAGTCTCAGGTAGTCCTCGTCGCGGAAGCCGTAGGC
>JAYVTJ010000604.1:0-6653 GCA_043774415.1 Fimbriiglobus sp.
AAAGCGGCAGGTGGCGTCGCTCACGCGCCCGGCTCAGACGAGCGAGGCTCCCCCATGAACCTGATCCCCCCACATTCGGCGTCGCCGTGCTGGCCCTGCGCCGGAACGTGCTCCGCTCCGCGCTCACCACCCTCGGCATCGTCATCGGCGTCGGCGCCGTCATCGCCATGGTCGAGATCGGCGAGGGGTCCAAGCTCGCCGTCGCCGACAGCATCCAGAGCCTCGGCGCGAACAACCTGCTCGTCATGCCGGGGCAGGCGTCAGCTTCGGCGGCGGATCCGCCCCGACGCTCACCCCGGACGACGCGGATGCCATCGGTCGCGAAGTGCCCTCGGCCGTCGCCGTGGCGCCGGTCGTGCGGGCGCGGACGCAGGTCGTGGGCAACGGCAAGAACTGGGTGCCGCTCTACATCTACGGCACCACGTCCGAGTTCCTCGTCGTGCGCGATTGGGCCGTCGCCGACGGGCGCTCCTTCACGCAGCAGGAGGGTTCGACGATGGCCGGGGTCTGCCTCGTCGGCGCCACGGTGGCGCGCGAACTCTTCGGCGAAGTCTCGGCCGTCGGGCAGACCCTCCGGGTGAACAGCACGCCGCTGCAGGTCATCGGCGTGCTCGATCGGAAAGGGGCGAACACGTTCGGCGCCGATCAGGACGACATCGTCCTCGCCCCGTGGCGGACGATCAAATTCAAGGTGTCGGGGCAGTCGGCCCAGACGGGCAACCAGAGTTCCGCCGCCGCGGCGGGGGCGACGGGCAATTCGACGACGCGCTTCCCGAGCCAGCAGCCGAGCAGCTACCCGTCCCTGACGGCGACGCAGGTCGCGAACTACCCGGCGCCGCCGCTGCCGACGTACGTCGATCAGATCCTCGTCCGCATCGCCAGCGAGGGGGAGATCGCCGCGTCCATCCGGCAGATCACGCTGCTGCTGCGGGAGCGGCACCGGACCCGCGCCGGCAACGCCGACGACTTCAACATCCGCGACACGGCCGAGCTGTCGAGCGCCGCGCTGGCCACGTCGCAGCTCATGAGCGGGCTGCTGCTCGCGGTGTCGCTCATCTCGCTCGTCGTGGGCGGCGTCGGCATCATGAACATCATGCTCGTGTCGGTCACGGAGCGGACGAAGGAGATCGGCCTGCGGATGGCGGTGGGCGCGAAGCCGAAGGACATCCTCTGGCAGTTCCTCGTCGAGGCGATCGTGCTCTGCCTTGCGGGTGGGGCGCTCGGCATTCTCGCCGGGTGGCTCGGATCGTGGATGGTGCGCTATTTCTTGGGCTGGCGCACCGAGGCGTCGATCCCGGCCGTGATCGCCTCGGTCGGCGTCTCGGCGTTCGTCGGGGTCGCCTTCGGCTTCTACCCGGCGTGGAAGGCCTCGCGGCTCGACCCCATCGACGCGCTGCGCTACGAGTGAGGAAGCGTCGGGGCAGCCGGATGACGGCATTTTCCGGAGCCGGGCCTCCCCCGCCGGCATACTCCTATCGTGCAGTCGAACTTCACGGAGACCCGGGATGATCCGCCCCACGGCCGAAGCCGATACCGAGACCCTCGCGGATATGGCGGAGGGGACCGGCGTCTTCAAGCCCCTGGAGATCGACGCCCTCCGCGGGCTTCTCGACTACCTCCACGGCGATGGTTTCGCAGACGGGCACCGCGGCGTGACACTCGAACGCGACGGCGCGCCGGTCGGCTTCGCCTACTTCGCCCCGACCGACATGACCGATCGGACCTGGCACCTGTACTGGATCTTCGTCGGCAAAGGTGTCCAATCGCGCGGGCTGGGGGCCCGGCTCCTCGCGTTCGTCGAAGGCGAAGTCGCGGGGGCCGGCGGCCGATTGCTCCTCATCGAAACCTCGTCGCTGCCCTCGTACGAACCGACCCGCAAGTTCTATTTGAAGAACGGGTACGAGCACGAAGCGACGATTCGCGACTTCTACGCCGATGGCGACAATCAGGTGATCTTCCGCAAGCTGCTTCCGCCGCGCTGAACCCCCGAGGTCCGCATGCCGACCGGATGGCGAAGTCTCATCCCCGACGCCGGCGCCCGCCGCGGCGCGGGGTCGTACCGCATCGACGCCTACTCCGAATACACGCCGCCGCCGCGGATCGGCTGGAAGCCGTACGGCACCGGGGCGATGGGGGGCGGTCCGTTCGCCGAGGACGATCCGCACGGCTGGTGGGTGGACGAATTCGAGGAGGCGCTGGAACTCAAGCCGGGGCTGGCGCGGGTCGCCGTTCGGGTGCTCGCACGGCTCGGGAAGCTGCTCGACGGCAACCCGCGCACGGGCTTTCCGAAGGGGGATCTCGCGGCGAACCCGTTCTGGCCGTCGGAGCTGGCGAATGCGCCGACACCGCCGCACGAGCGCTGCGTCGCGCTGCTGCCGCTCGCGCTGTCGCGGACGCAGGACGACAAGGGCCGCGTGCGCTGGACGCTCTTCGGGAACAGCGAGTGCGGCCCGGGCCGAGCGTTCTGGAAGTCGTTCTTCACCGGGCCGAATCGGGAGCTGCCGAAGGCCGATGCGGCCGCGTTCTTCTGCCGACTGCTCGCGGAGGTCTACCGCGAGGAGGTCGCGGGCATCGCCGGTCTGAAGCGGGCCGGCTTCCGCATTCTGCCGGACGAAGAGCCGCTCCTGCCGCAGTGGAAAGAAGAGCTGCCCGAGTGGGCTGGCGAATTGCTATTGGGCGCGAAGCCGATCGGCCAAGTCCGCTACCTGCTCACGTTCCGGCCGTTCGCGAGTTTGCCGCCCGAAGTGCGGACGGCGTATCTCGCCGGCGCGCTCCACCTGCTCCCCTTTCCGGGCAGCCTCCTGTACTGGGGTGTCCGCGGCTATCGCCGGTTGGCCGAGGAACTCCCCGATGCGATGCAGATCCCGCTGCTCTTCGGGATGGACCGCCACCGCCGGCCGGGTGCGCTCCGCATCCCCCAATCGGGATTTCTGCACGAGCCGACTGCCGCCCAGCCCGAGCCGCCCGAACACGCGGTGCACGTCAACAACACGTACAAGCGGACCCACCGCTGGGACAAGGTCCTCCGTGATCAAGACGAACTCGCCCTGATCGACCGCGAGGACAAGCTTCTGCACGTCCTCTTCAGCACGCTGCCGGACGATCTGACGCTCTACGACAAGCCGATGGCGCGCAACGTCCAGCTCTGGACGGATGACTTCCGCCTCCTGCTCGACGGCCCGAACGCCACGCCCAAGCAACTCCGGCACGCGATGGAAACCGTGGAGGCCGGGGGGCTGTTCGGCTACCGCTTCCAGTTCCCCGCGATGCGGGTCGGCCGACACGAAGTCGTCTGGCACCGTCCGCTCGCCGCGTACCTCCGCCGCAACGGCGAAGCGGCCATCATCACCGACGCGCCGACGGGTTACCTCACGGCCACACCGGTCGATCCGGCCGACGGTGGAGAAGTGGTCGAGTTCTGGCCGCGCTTCCACCGCCGACCGATGCCCCTCGAAGCGCTCGGCCCGCAGTCGTCCGAGGGAATCCTGCGGAACGACAAACCGCTCCAGCGGGTGCGCGAACTCTTCGACGCGTTCGTCCGGCGCGGCGGTCGGCCGCTGCCGCACTCGCTCGCCCGCCAAGTGCTCGTCCGGGGGCCGCGGCGCACCTTGGAGAACTGGCTCCAGTCGCTGCCGAAGCCGCTGGCCCGGGAGGCCGGCTGGCTGATCGAACCGTCCGAACGGGTGCTCCCGCGGCAGCCCGGATCGGCGGTGCCCGACTCGCTGACGTACGCGCACACTGCGAACCGTGCCTTCGAATTGGAATACTGGGGTCTCATCGCCGGGCTGAGCGAGGGCACTTTCGTCAACAAAAACAACGCCGACTGCATCCGCGACGGCGCGACGCGGAAGCTCGAAGCGAGCCATCACCGGCACCTGGAGAAACTCGGCGACCACCTGCTGCGGTACTACGTCCGCAAGATCGCGGCCGCCGGGCTGTCCGGGAAGGCCCGCGCCGGCAGCCTCCCGTTCCGCTGGCGGACCGACTTCGACTACTCGTGGATGGGCGGCTGGCTGAAGAACCAGACGCAGGCGGCCGAGCGGAACCTCATCGTCGTCATCCCCGGTCGGAACCGGAAGGAAGCCATCGTGATGGCCGACCACTACGACACCGCGTACATGGCCGACCGCTACGCGGAAGCGAACGGGGCCCGGCTCGCGGCCTGCGGCGCCGACGACAACCACTCGGCGACCTCCGCCATGATGCTCGCGGCGCCGGTCTTCCTCGCGATGAGCCGGCGCGGCGAACTCGCCCGCGACATCTGGCTCGTCCACCTGACCGGCGAGGAGTTCCCGGCCGACTGCCTCGGCGCCCGCGCGCTCACGGAGCGGCTCGTCGAGCGCTCTCTGCGGATGCACTTGCCGGATGGGAAGGTCAAATCTCTGGCCGGCGCGGAGGTGCGCGGCCTCTACGTCTCCGACATGATCGCCCACAACAACGACCGCGCCCGCGATATCTTCCAGATCGCGCCCGGCGCCGACGGCGCCTCGCTCCGTCTGGCCGAGTTCGCCCACCTCGCGGCGGAGACGTGGAACGAGTCGGTGCCCGCATGGAACCGGGCGACCGGCCGAATCGGGAAGGAGCGTTCGCGCCGCAGCCCGCGCGGGGATCGACCGCCGGCCGAGGCTCCGTTCCCCGCGCTGTCGGGGGAAGTGCGGACCCATCTCGATCCGCGCAGCACGCTGTACAACACCGACGGCCAAGTCTTCTCGGATGCCGGCGTCCCCTGCGTGCTCTTCATGGAGAACTACGACATCGACCGCAGCGGCTACCACGACACCCACGATACGATGGAGAACATCGACCTCGACTACGGGTCCGCCCTCTGCGCGATCACAATCGAATCGGTGGCCCGCGCCGCCACCGCCGAGTGGAGCTGACGCGGAGCGTTGCGGATAAAGGCCGGCACCGTGTCGGCCCCTTCGGCGGACGGCAAGCACGGGCGCCGGGTCGTTGTCGATCACTTTTCAGATCGGGGCGGCGGTGGGAGTTCGGATTTCAGCGGGGTCGGTTTCAAGTCGCCCACCCAGAGCGCGCTGTACGCGGGGACATCGTCTTTGAGCCACGATTGCACGGACTGCGGGCGGAGCCCTTTCGCCCGACCTTCCGCCAGTTTCTTTTCGTACTCCGCCACACTCAGCGGAACGTGATACTCCCACGCCTCGTCGCGCGGGTTGTCGATCAGCACGAGGGCGAATTTGTCCGCGTCGGTGCGGTGCCGGTGGATGAGGGACGGTCGCCACTTCCGCTTGCGGCATTCGGCGAGTTTCTCCTGCACCTGCGCGGCGGTGAGGTCCCGATAGACCTCCCACGCCCGGCCGCCTTGCGGCCCGCCGTGCATGAAGAAAGCGTCGTCGTATTGGAGCATGCCTATCGGCTTCATCTGCTTTTCGCGGAGGAATTGCGGAAGGGGGAAGCCGAGACGGCGCGGTCCAATGAGACGGCCCAGCGCGAACTCGCTGAGGCGAATGCGGCGGACGCGAACGCGGCGCGCATTGCGGCGCAGGCGGCCGAGCAGTTGGCCATCACCGACGCCGAGAAGCTGAACGCGGCCAACCTGCTGCTGGAGCGCTCGCGCCTGCTCATCGATGGTCGGTACCGTCCGTCCATGCACTCGGGAGATCTCCCGGCCGCAGAGGAGGCGCTGAACCGTGCCGTCGCCCTCCGCCCGTCGCACTCGCTGGCACGCATCCAGCGGGCCGAGTTCTACAACCGGCTGGGGCTGTGGGATTTGGCCGCCGCAGACTTGGCGGTGGCTTACACGCTCACCCCCCCGAAAGACGAGCGGCTCGACCATTCGACGTTCGACATCTGGTTCCGGCACGCCGCGGCGCGGCTGGCCCGAGGTGAGGAGTCCGGCTTCGGGCAGGTTTGCGAGGAAATGCTGGGCAACACGAACGTTCCGGATAGCTCCGGGGCTGCCAAATACTGGGCCGCCCGCGCGTGCGTGCTGGGGCCGGGGCTGTCCGACCCGGCCCGGGTCGTGGACGTGGCCAAGAGCCGCGCTCGCCCTCCGGCCGAACGACCGGCCTTACACTTTCGCCCTCGGTGCGGCGGAGTTCCGTGCCGGCCGATTCGCCGAGGCGCAGAAAACGCTGGGACGGGCCCTGACCGTCGGCGAGTGGGCGGCCGACCCACTCATCTGGACGTGCTTGGCAATGGTGGAACACCGCTTGGGGAATGGCCGGGCGGCGGAGAAGTGGCTGGGCAAAACGGAAGCGTGGCTGCAGTCCGTCGCGATGCTACCGCAGGCCCGCGATCAGTTCGCGCTCCCGCTGAATTGGTGGCACGACTGGCTCGCCCTCGAACTCCTCGACCGCGAAGCCAACCGGCTGATCCGGGGAGACGATCGGGCGGACGCGGCGTTCGCCGTGAGCCGGAGCCGAGCCCACCAGGTCTGCGGTCACGACGACGCTTCGCTGGATGCCCTGCGCGATGCCGCCCGCAAGCGATCGGGCGACAAGAACTTGGGCCTTGCATGGTTCGCCGCCAGCGTCGCGCGCGGCGATTTCGGTCAGGCGGCCGAAGCCCGCCGCTCCCTCCTCCGGCAACACCCCAACCAGGCCGACCTGCATGCCTCGTTCGCCCACGGGTACGCCGAAAATGGCCGGTGGGCGGAGGCCGACGACGATCTGGACGCCGCCCGCGGCATC
>JAYVTJ010000605.1:0-4518 GCA_043774415.1 Fimbriiglobus sp.
CGCCGCGTAAACGACGCGGGGGAGAGATTACACCCATTCACGGTCTTCTTGCCCGTGGTAGCCGCGTACTGATCGAGGAACTGGATGAGTTGCTTGCTCTTCGATGTTGGCTTGCGAGCCTTCGCCATTTTCTTGTTCACTGAAAAACCCTCGGGTCGATGGTGTGTCCCCAGCCGTCCGTGATGGCTACTGAGGTAACGGAGTTGCGAATCTTGACCAGCATTTCTTTGTTGGCGGAATACCCGATTTCCCCCCGATGTTGAAGTTGCCCGACGATGATGCCGGGATGGATCTTTATCCGGTTGGCGAACTGGTTGATGCGATCTTTCGAGTACATCGGGCCGACGCGGTCGATGAAGGATTTCAACTCGGAAGGTGAGATGTATAGTGCTGCCGATTCTTCATCGGCCCGGCGCTCCACGGGCGGCTTGACTGCGAATGGCGGCTCTTCAGTCATCGCAACGTCGCTATCCACCGGCACCACGTCGCGGTACTTGACGTGAACCATTTCATGCCCGAGCGTGAACCAGAACGAGTCGAGTCGGTCGAACCGCACAGCCATGCCGATTACCGGGCTTTCTTCATCGAGCCACGTCGCTACGCCATCCACCTTCCCGCCGGTAAGGGGTTCGACGACGACGAAACGAATTCCGTGCTTTGCCAGTAGAGCAGGAACCTTGCCGACTCCGGCTGAGTACGAAGCGAGCTTCCTGAGTTCTTTCATGCAGCTTGGCAGTTTGGATTCGTCATAGGCCGCTACTCGGTGTGCGGAAGCGATTTGACGAATCCGCGCGACCCACGACTTTTGAGCCGGTGTCAGTTCAACAGTCGGATTGGACTTCCGCATTGCAGCCGAGAATGTCGGTTCGTCCTCGATGGAATTGATGCCGTAGAAGCCGAGAAGTTCTTGTTCGATTTCGGCGATGCTGTCGGTCTGCTTGATCCAGCCACGCTTCTGCATTTCTTTCACCGGCCCCAAAGCAAAAAGCCGGGCGCGCTGGCGAATCGGGTCGCTGTCGCAATCGACCCGAGAGAGTCGGTAGGCGGCTTCAAGCCGCAGCCATTCTTCTGCAGGAACCCCAAAGACAGACTCCAACCCAACGGCGATTTCCGGGGAAAGCTCTTGCTTCCCGGTGACAATTTGACTCACCCTTGTAGTCGTTCGTCCCATCATGGCAGCCAAGTCTTCTTGGCTCCAGCCCTTCTTCTGCAACTCGGCACGGATGCGATCTCCTGGTGCCACGTCGTCTTTCATCGCTTCCCCCAAAGTGCTGTTCCCCTTCTACCCGTCCGTTATAGCATATCCACTCCTAATTCCGCAATTGCGAAATTCTGTATTGATTTATCCAGACCGCTTACGCATAATGTCAGTATGAACAAGCTCACCACTTCCGACCGCGTTGCCATCCTCCGGGCGCTCACCGAAGGGTGCTCCATGCGTTCGACTTCTCGCATGGTCGGGGTGTCGATCAACACCGTGACTAAGCTGCTCGTTGAGGCGGGCCGGGCGTGTGCCGAGTACCAGCACAACGTCTTCCGCAAGCTCCCTAGTACGAAGCTCCAGCTTGACGAAATTTGGGCGTTCGTCGCCTGCAAAGACAAGAACATCCCCGACGCTCGGAAGGATGAAGCGGGCATCGGCAGCGTGTGGACGTGGACGGCAATCTGCGCCGATACCAAACTCGTTCCGTCGTGGCTTGTCGGTGCCCGCGACCTTGAACACGCCAAAGCGTTCGTCACCGATCTTGCCGGGCGACTGTCAGCCCGTCCGCAGATTACCACGGACGGTTTGAAAGCCTACGTTGAGGCGATGGAAACCGGGTTCGGCGGGGAAGTGGACTACGCGGTTCTACACAAAGTCTACGGCGGGGCGAACACGGACGAATCCCGGTACAGCCCGGCCGCTTGTCTCGGCTGCGACAAGAAAGCGATGATCGGCAACCCGGAAATGAGCCACGCCAGTACGTCCTACGTTGAGCGCCAGAACCTAACCATGCGGATGCGGATGCGTCGGTTCACCCGTCTGACGAACGGCTTCTCCAAGAAGCTCGAAAACTTGGAGCATATGGTAGCGCTTCACTTCTTCGTCTACAACTTCATCACCCGGCACGCCACGCTGCGGATGCCCCCGGCGCTGAAAGCTCGGGTGACGGATCACCTTTGGGATTTCGAGGAACTGGTAGCGATGATCGACCGGCACGAAATCGACCGGAAAAAGAATCTGATTTCAAACTGAGACACTACCAGAATTCTCCATCGATGGACGCGCCGAACCGCATCGGGTACCATAACTTTTTCCGTCGCGAATTGTCCTGCGAAATCCCATGCCGATGCCGCGCCAAACATTCTTCCGCGTCGCCATGGGCGGCGTGCTGCTCGTGGCCGGCATCGCGCTGGTCCGGCAAGCATTCTTCCGCGGCGATGCCGTCACGGTCGCCACCGCGACGCCCGGGGACGCGACCGGTGATCCCCTCCCGCCCGACCCGCGACTCACCTTCCCGACGCCGTTCCGGAACGTCACACCGGAGATCCGCTACGTCGGCGATGCCAAGTGCGCCCCGTGCCACGGCGACATCTGCACGTCGTACCACGCCCATCCCATGGGGCGCTCGGCGTCGCTCGGCACCTCGGTTCCGATCGAGCGGTACGGGCCGGTGGCCAACAACCCATTCTCGATCGCGGGGTACGAACTCCGCGCCGAGAAAACGGCGGAGGGCGCGATCCACCGGGTTGGCGCGAAGGGGTCGAACGGGGAAGCCCTTCCCGATTACACCGTCGCGGCCGATCTCGCGATCGGCTCCGGAACCCGCGGTCGCTCGTACCTCTCGATCGAAGGGGGATCGGTCTGGCAGTCGCCGCTGAGCTGGTTTTCCTCCGGCTCGAAGTGGGACTTGTCACCCGGTTTCGATCTCGGTTCGGGCGGTCGTCGCGCCATCGTCCCGGAGTGCCTCTTCTGCCACGTCGATCGCGTCGAGCCGATCCCGAAGGCGGTCAACCGCTATCGGGAACCGCTCTTCGCCATCCAAGCCGCCATTGGTTGCGAGCGCTGCCACGGGCCGGGCGAGCTGCACGTCGCCGAGCGCACGGCGGGGAAAGCGGGCGCGGAGGTGGACACCTCCATCGTGAATCCGAAGCACCTCTCGAACGCGCTCCAGTTGTCGATCTGCGCCCAGTGCCACCTCCAGGGGGAAGAGCGCGTGGCCCGGCGCGGGCGGAGCGCCTCCGAATTCCGACCCGGCTTGCCGTTCGAGGAATTCGTCACCGTCTTCGTGCGCCATCCGGATATCGTCGACCTGAGCCGGTCGGTGGGTCAATTCGAACAATTGGGCGTGAGCAAGTGCACGACCGCCGCCGGCGGACGCATCCTCTGCACGAGCTGCCACGACCCACACAAAGTGCCGGAGGCCGCCGAGAAGGATCGCCATTACCGGGCCAAGTGCCAGACGTGCCACGAAACGAAACCGTGCAAGGCGCCCGCTTCGGACCGCACCGCCAAAGCGGACAACTGCACGGCGTGCCACATGCCGAAGGCCGGAAGCACGAACATCGCCCACACCAGTGTGACCGACCACCGGATCCAGCGGCGACTGATCGCGACTCCGCCCGGGATGCTGGCGCCGGGGACCTTGCCGATCGTCCACTCCCATGCGATACCCGGCGATGCGGCACTCGGGCGCGATCGCGGGATCGCGCTCGCCCGCTTGGCGGCGAAACTCCCGCCGGGATCGGGGCAGCACCAGTTCCTGGTCCGACTCGCGCGGGAGCGACTCGGCGCGTCGCTGGAAACTTGGAAGGGGGACGCGGACGCTTGGGTCGCCCTGAGCCGCACTCTGAAGGCCTGCGGAGAGCCGGCGGAGCGCTTGGCGGCGGCGGAGCGCGCGCTGAAGCTGGCGCCGGAGTCCGAAGCCGCGCTCACGGAAGTCGCCGAAGCCGCGTTCGATGAGGCGGGGTATGCACGGGCGGAATGGGCGGCGGGCGCACTCATCGCTCTTAATCCGAAATCGGTCGAAGCGCTGATGCTCCGCGCGAACTTTTCCGCGGCGCGCAAGCAGTGGGAGTCGGCGGAGCGGGATTGCCGGGCGGCCCTGAAAATCCACCCGCTGCACGCCCAGGCCCGCCTCGTACTCGCCGTGTGCCTGCACGCGCGGGGCGATGCCGTTGCCGCCCGGATCGAAGCGGAGACCGCGATCGGTCTGATCCCGCTCCCCGCGCAGAAATCGGCGTTCCGGACTTGGTTCTTGCAGCAATCGCGCTGATTCCGATTTCCGTCGTGCGGAGGCGGATTCTTCCACTGTGCTTCGCCCCATCCCCGGTTCAGTTGAACCAATCTCTCGGCACCTGCCAGCGTCATCAAGGGGGAAGTTACTGGAGTCCGAAACGCTGAAGCAGCAGGCGGCCAACAATACGAAAGAGCGTAATCGTTCACGCCGTTGTGGGTAGCAGACTCAATTTTCCATCTTCATCGCGGCTCGGATCGACCGCCCGGGTCAGGAACTCCAGCACGTCGCGGCCCTGCGA
>JAYVTJ010000606.1:0-3930 GCA_043774415.1 Fimbriiglobus sp.
GCTCATCTGGCCGAGCGGTCGGCTCATGCGCGACGGCGTCGAGCGCGTCGGCGGCGCCCGCATCGTCGCCGATCTGCTCGCGGAGGTCCCCGAAACCACGGTGGTGCTCGTCCGCACGCGCGGCCTCTGGGGCAGCATGTTCAGCGCGGCGCCGACCGGCCGGCGCGCCCCCCTCGTACCGACGCTCTTCCGCGCCGCCGGAATGCTGCTGACGAACCTGCTGCTGTTCGCGCCGCGCCGCAAGCTCACGATGACGCTCGAAGCGTTCCGGGCCGACGAGCGGCCCGAGCCGGATCGCGTCGTATTCAACAAGTGGCTCGAAACTTGGTTCAACGCCGATACGGCCGGCGCACCGGAGAAGCCGACTTGGGTGCCGTACCACTTCCTCTTCGGCAAGCGCACGTTCGACTTCCCGCCGCCGGCGAATGCCGCCGAGCACGACTATTCGAAGTTGAAGACGGAGACAAAGAAGGCTGTCGCCGACATCCTCGCGGAAAAGCTGCACCGGCCGCTGACCGACAAGGAGAACCGACCCGAGACCACTTACGGCCAGCTCGGCATCGACAGCCTCGACGGCATGGAGATCTCCCTTCAAGTGGAGCAGCGCTTCGGCTTCACGGGCGACGATGTGCCAAGTTCCATCGGTGCGCTCTGGGCGCTCGCCGAGGGGCAGATCGAACATGCGCCGCCGAAGCCGGCGCCGGCCGAGTGGTTCCGACCCCCGGCGACGCACCGGGCCGTCGTCGTGCTCGGGGAGACCTTCGGCGAAGCGTTCGTGAACCGCTGCGTCCTCGACCGCCGCGACGTGGCCGCCGCCGACGACACGGCCGGCGTGCTGACCTACGAGAAGCTTTTTGTGGCCAGTCTGGCGATGGCGGCGCGGTTCCGCGAGTACCCGGAGCCGAACGTCGGCTTGCTCATGCCGGCGTCGGTGGCGGGCGACCTCGCCCTCGTGGCGCTGCACCTCGCGGGCAAACTCCCCGTCGTGCTGAACTGGACGACCGGGCCGAGCAATCTCGAGCACGCCGTAAAGCTGACGGGCGTGAAGCGCGTCATCACAGCGAAGGCGTTCATCGACCGGACTCAGCTCGTCGTGCCTGGCGCCGAGTTCGTCCATCTGGAGACGGTGCGAAAGTCGATCGGCAAATTCGAACTGCTGAAGTCGCTGCTGACGCTGCGGCTCTTCCCCGGATACGCGACGCGGAGCGCAATGCGTGCGATCGTCCGCGATCCGCATGCCCCGGCCGTGGTGCTCTTCACGAGCGGTTCGGAGAAGGCGCCGAAGGCGGTGCCGCTGACGCACGCCAATATCATCGCCAACATGCGTGCGTCGATCCCGAGCCTGCGGATCTCGAAGGACGACAGCGTCCTCGGCTTCCTGCCCCTCTTCCACAGCTTCGGCCACACCGTCTCGGGGCTGTTCCCGCTCTTCGGCGGCGTCAAAATCGTCCACCACCCGGACCCGACCGACTCGGCCGCGCTCGTGCGCAAGATCGCGGGCTACAAGCCGACGCTCACGGCCGGCACGCCGACGTTCATGCAGTACATCCTCGACCGCGCGAAGGTCGGCGACCTCGACTCGTTGCGGATCGTCGCCCTCGGCGCCGAAAAGTGCCCGGACGCGATCTTCGACAAAGCCCGCGCCCTCGCGCCGGACACGAAGCTCATCGAGGGGTACGGCATCACCGAGTGCTCGCCCATCGTCTCGTTCAACCCGCTCGACGCGCCGAAGCGCGGCACCATCGGCAAACCGCTCGACGGGATCGACCTCCGGGTTGTCGATCTCGAATCGAACGAGCCGGTGCCCGCCGGGCAGATGGGGATGATGCAGGTCGCGGGGCCGAGCGTCTTCCCCGGCTATCTGGGGTACGACGGGCCATCGCCGTTCGAGGAGCACGGCGGCAAGCGCTACTACATCACGGGCGACTTGGTGTCGCTCGATTCGGAGGGGTACATCGTCTTCGAGGGGCGGCTGAAGCGCTTCCTGAAAGCGGGTGGCGAAATGATCTCGCTCCCCGCGTTGGAGGAGCCGTTCGCGAAGCTCTATCCGCCGACCGATGACGGCCCGCGTGTCGCCGTCGAAGGGATCGAAGCCCCCGACGGCCGGCGGATCGTCCTGTTCACGACGGAGGAATACGCGCTGCCGGCGGCCAACCAGTTGCTGCTCGCGGAGGGCTTCCGGGGTGTGCTGAGGCTCGACGAGGTTCGGCGGGTCGAGAAAATCCCCGTTCTCGGAACTGGGAAGACCGACTACAAGGTGCTCCGGGCGCAGATTGAACCGGCCCAGCCCCGCGCGTGATTCGAGACTTTTCGGGAATCCGGGCGACGGACGGTTGCTATTGCGTCCTATCCTGACAGAATACTCCCGGCCGAGCGCGGCGAGGACGCAGCCCTACAAACGCCAGTTTCCACTCGGGAACCGACTCCCGTATCGATATTCCGACGGTGCGCCGTCACACGAGGATTGTTCATGGTCTCGGACGGTGCCATCGCCACGCCCCCCACGCCCGCGGAAAAGCAACCGATCAAGTGGGGGACGATCTTCTGGGTCTCCGTGATCCACGCCGGTGTCCTCTTCGCGCCGTTCACGTTCAGTTGGTCGGGCCTCGCGGCGTTCTTCGCACTCTACATCCTCACCGGCTTGGGCATCACCCTCGGCTTCCACCGGCTGCTGACGCACCGCAGCTACACGACGTGGAAGCCGATCGAGTACGCCCTCACGCTCTGCGGAATCTGGGCCAACGAAGGCGGCCCGCTCCGCTGGGTCTGCACGCACCGCCTCCACCACACGCACTCGGACGAAGAAGAGGATCCGCACTCGCCGAAGCAGAAGGGCTTCTGGTGGGCCCACGCCGCTTGGTGGATGCGCGATGACCCGAAAACCGACGGCCCTATCGAGACGCTCTTCAACGTCAAAGATCTGGCCCGCGATCCGGTCCACCGCTTCTTCCAGCGCACGCATGTGATCTATCTGCCGCTGCTCGCGGTTCTCGTGTTCGGCGCCGGCTACCTCTACAACGAAGTATTCTTCGGCGATACCGAAAGTCTCGCGATTGCGACCTCGTGGCTCATCTGGGGCATGTTCGTCCGCACGGTGTGGGTGCTGCACACGACGTGGTTCGTGAACAGCGCGAGTCACATCTGGGGATACCGCAACTTCCCGACGACCGACGATTCCAAGAACAACTGGTGGGTGGCCGCGCTGACCTTCGGCGAAGGCTGGCACAACAACCACCACGCCTACCAGCGCTCGGCCCGCCACGGCCTCCGCTGGTGGGAGATCGACATCACCTACGCCTGTATCCAGGTGATGGCTGTGCTCGGATTGGCCCGGAACATCCACATCGCGCCGAAGCCGCACGCGAAGCCCGGCACCCGCAAAGCGAGCTGGCGCATTTTGTTCCCGCTGAAGAAGCGGGCCGCCCGCAAGGGCGTCATCAGCGGCCGGTGATCTTGCGATGATGGATAAGGAAATGCGAATCGGCCGGAGGGGTATCCCCACCGGCCGATTGGCGTTTACCACTCAACACTGTGTTCGGTCGCGCTCAGCCCGCTGCGATGGCTTCCCCGATCCGGCGCATCTCGACCGCCGGCATTTCGACTTCCGAGACTTCGTCGGAGAGCGAATCCATCTTGAACTCCGCGCGATAGAGATGACGGCCCTTCATGCCGATGAGGCCGCGATCCTCTTTCACCACGCCGGGTACAAAGCGGATGCCGAACTGGAACTCGATGTGATCGCCTTTGCGGAAGCGGTTTTCGGCCACGGTCGTCCCTCCGAGAGCATATCACCAGGGCGGCTTGGCCGAGAGTTTTCAACTGATTGTACATGTCGCTGGCGCGTTTCCCGCGCATCAGCGATGCGCAATGTTCGGCCAATCAGCACATTACATATCGTAGCAGGCGGTCTTGTAGGTCACGCTCTGCGTG
>JAYVTJ010000607.1:0-3016 GCA_043774415.1 Fimbriiglobus sp.
GTTGAAGACCCAGCCGAAGCCGCGCGGAGATGTCTACTCCGGCGAAGCTTATTTCCGAATCCGACAAAACCCCGAGACGAATGTCGGGATCGATGTCGCCCTCTCCACACCCGATCAAAAGGTCTCGACGACGAAGCGATCGAGTTTCGTCGACGGTTCTCCGGTACTCGCGGCCGAAGTCCTCTCGCCGTACGACAAAGTGAAAGAGATCGACGAAGCCATCGGGGAGTATCTCGATTGCGGTGTCGAGCGTGTCTGGATCATCGATCCCTACGCAGAAACGCTCACGGTGCACCGGGTCGGTCACGAACCCGATTTTTTCTCTCTGTCGGACTTCTTCGAGGGCGATGATCTCCTGCCCGGACTCAGATTCCAGATCATCGATCTCTTCGAGTAGCCGTCCATGCCCGCCCCCTTCCCTATCGCCAGCTTCCGCGACTTCTATGCGTTTGAAGCCCATGTGAAAACTTGCCGGGCGCACCGCGGGCTGGCGATGGTGCCGCAGTGGTACGAGGTGCCCGTCTTCTACTCCAGCAATGCTGTCGCGATCATCGGCGACGGCGATCCGGTCGCCGCGCCGCAGGGGAGCGCGGCCCTCGATTACGAACTCGAACTCGGCTGCGTCATCGGCGCCGCCTGCCGGGATCTCCCGGCCGATGACAGCGCGATGTCAGCGGTAGCCGGTTTCACCATCGTGAACGACTGGAGCGCCCGCGACCTCCAGCGCGCGGAGATGGCTGTGGGACTCGGGCCGAGCAAAAGCAAAGACTTCGCCACGAGCGTCGGCCCGCGACTCGTGCCCTTCGACGAGTTGAAACCGCACTACCGCGACGGCCGGTTGCACCTCGAAATGACCGCGACCGTGAACGGCAAAGAATATTCCCGCGGAAACGCCGGAAGCATGTACTGGACTTGGCCGCAAATCCTCGCGCATGCCAGCCGGGATACCGAACTCCGGCCGGGCGACCTCATCGGCAGCGGCACTGTCGGCACCGGGTGCATTCTGGAACTCACCCCGGAAGCCGTCGGCGGTTGGCTCCGGCCGGGTGATGTGGTGGATCTCGCGATCGAACTGCTGGGTGTGCTGCGGAACACCGTCGTCGTCAACCCGCGCTGAAAATTCTCGGCTTGCACCGCCGTCGCCCGCACGCTATTGCCGGCGCTATGGGTCGATGGCGCACTGCGATCACGTTCGCCTGTCTCACGCTTCTGATGCTCGGCGTCGGCTGCATCCGCCCGCGGATCGTTCCGCCCGCGGATACCGGCGGGCCGGGCAAGTGGATCGCGGCCGATCCCTTTCCGGACGTCCCCGACGACGCGTCCGGCGTACGCCCGGTCGAACACTTCGAACCGATCGCCGAGGGCGAGAAGCCACCGGCGCTGCCGCGCCGACCCCAGCACATCCTGGCACTCTCCGGCGGCGGGATGTTCGGGGCCTACACGGCCGGCGTCCTGAGCGGTTGGACGCGCAGCGAGAAGCGCCCCGAATTCGATGTCGTCACGGGCATCAGCACGGGCGCGCTCATCGCCCCGCTCGCGTTCCTCGGCCCGCAGCACGACGCCGTGATGGAGCGGTTCTACACCCGCATCACCCGGAAGGACATCTTCACGTACAAGTCGTGGGTCACGGTCCCCTTCCGCGATGCCGTGGCGTCGTCGGCTCCACTCCGGGAGATCGTGGACGCGAGCATCACGCTCGAGATCATCGACGCCATCGGCCGGGAACACCGCGCGGGCCGGCGGCTGTACGTCGGCACGACGAACCTCGACACGCGCCGCTTCGTGACGTGGGATCTGGGCGCCATCGCCAACGTCTCGGCCCCGACGGAACCGGAGCGCCTGGTCAAGCTCAAAGCCGCCCGGAAGCTGATCCTCGACGTGCTCATCGCATCCTGTTCGCTGCCGGTGGTCTTCTCGCCGGTGCGGATCGAAGTCGAGATCGACGGCAAAAAGTACACGGAACTCCACATCGACGGGGCCGTGACGGCGCCCGTGTTCGTCCCGCCGATGGTGATCGATGCGGCCGCGCCGGATCCGCGCAAGCCTGCGAAACTCCAGCCCGCCGCGAACCTCTACATCATCCAGGCGTCGAAGTCGTACGTCGAACCGTTCCCCGTCGAAGCGCGGGTGCTCCCGGTTCTCAGCATCTCGACTTCGACCGTGCTCACGTCCCAGACGCGGCTCCAAGCGTCGAACCTCTACCACATGTGCCGGATCGCCGGGGTGCAATTCAACATGACCGGCATCCCCGCCGATTTCCCGACGCCGCTCGGCGGCTTGGAGTTCGACCGCGCCGAAATGAATAAGCTGTTCGAGAAGGGCTTCGAGTTCGGATTCGCCGGCCCAAAATGGTGGAGCGCCCCGCCCGAGCGCGGCCCGGGTGAAACCGACACCATCCGCGGCGGCAACAAGTTCACCACCGCGAAGCCCGTCGGCAAGCCCAAAGATTGACCCCGAGGCGACTATGCGACGCAACTCCGTGAAGGCGAAACTCCGCGCCGGGAAGCCCGCTATCGGCACCTGGATGTCGCTCGGAAGCGTGACCGCCGCGCGCTTCATGGCGCGCAGCGGATTCGACTGGCTCACGGTCGATATCGAACACAGCCTCGTGAACGTCGAGACGGCCACGCACATGCTCGGCTGCATCGCCGACGCCGGATGCGTGGCGCTGGCCCGCGTGCCGAGCAACCGCCACGACCACATCAAGCGCGTCCTCGACAACGGCGGCCACGGCGTCGTCGTGCCGATGGTGAATACGCCGCAGGAAGCGGCCGATGCGGTGAGCGCGTGCCTCTATCCGCCCGTCGGCAATCGCAGCGTCGGTGGGAGTGTGCACGCCCTCAATTGGAACGCGACCGCGGCCGAGTACTACTCGCACGTGAACGACGAAGTGCTGATCGTGCTGCAGTGCGAGCACATCGACGCCGTGCGGAACTTCGACGCGGTCTACGGCCGGCCGAATGTCGACGCGGTGTTCGTCGGGCCGAACGACCTGGCCGCCAGCATGCGCAGCGCA
>JAYVTJ010000608.1:0-3267 GCA_043774415.1 Fimbriiglobus sp.
CGTCGGCACGCTGGCCATCGGGAAAGCCGGGGCGGTGAATGCGGCCCTGCTCGCCGCGGCGATCCTGGGCAACAAGTACGAAGCGATCCGGCAGAAGTACGAGGAGTACCGCGAGAAGCAGACGAAGCTCGTGCTCGATTCGCCGTATCCGGAGAGCGGCACGAAATGATCCCGTGCGCGGTGTTCTTGAGAAGTCGGACGCGGCGGATTAGAATCTCACTATCCCGCACGAGGAGCCAAACCGTGGAAAAGATTCCGATCTCGACCGATTTGAAGTCGATCCTCCCTTCGCGGTTCGCCCCCGTTTCGATCGTGGACGACAAGGGCAACATCCTCGGTACGTACGTCCCAAGGTTGACCGAAGACGACTTGAAGCCGGAAGAAGGCTGGCCGACGGGCGCGGAGATCGAGGCGATGGCGAAAAACGCCACCCGCTGGTACACGACCGACGAAGTGCTCGAGCGTCTCAGGAGCTTGGGATGAGCGTCGTCGTATGGCGCGATCGCGCTTTGGATCAGTTGGCCGACGTTTATGTCGCCGCCTCCACCGATGAACGCAAAAAGTTGAGCGCGGAGGTCGAGTACGTCAATCGACGGTTGGCGGAGAACGGTCTCTTCCAAGGCGAGTCGCGCGGTGGATACGGACGGGTGATGTTCGGCGATTTGCTCGTCATCATCTATTCGGTCGTACCGACCGAGCCGACGCGGGTCATCGAGGTCCGGCCGAACAAGCGGCTGCGGAAGTGATGCCCATGAACCTCGGCATCCTCGGCGGCGGTCAACTCGCACGGATGATGGCGCTCGCCGCGCATCCGCTCGGCATCACCTGCACCGTGCTCGACCCGTCGGCCGATCCGTGTTCGGGCGCCGTCGCGAAGGTCATCCGCGGCGAATACGACGACCTCCGCGCGCTGTATGAATTGGCCCGCACTTCGGACTGCATCACCTACGAATTCGAGAATGTCCCCGTCGAGAGCGCCCGCTGGCTCGCGGAGCGCGTCCCCGTGTTCCCGCCTCCGCGAGCGCTCGAAGTCTCGCAGGATCGGATCACCGAGAAACGCTTTTTTACGGCACTCGGCATCCCGACTCCGGCTTTTGCGGAAGTGAACACCCGCGAGGAATTCGATGCGGCGATTCGCACCGTCGGACTTCCCGCCGTGATGAAGACGCGCCGCTTCGGCTACGACGGCAAAGGTCAATTCGTCATCCGTTCCGCGGAGCAGGTCGAAGCCGCGTGGACGCAACTCGGCGGTCGCCCGCTGATCCTCGAAGCCTTTGTCCCGTTCGACCGCGAGCTGTCGCTCATTTCGGTCCGCAGTCGTGGAGGCGAGTGTCGCTTCTATCCGCTCGTCGAGAACGAGCACCGCGAAGGGATGCTCCACCGGAGCTTGGCCCCGGCGGCGAACATCGGGGAAGAACTGTTCGAGCGGGCCTGCGACTTCGCCGAGCGCGTACTCGCGGAACTCGACTACGTCGGCGTGCTGGCCATCGAGTGGTTCCAGGATGGGCCGCGCTTGATCGCCAACGAGATGGCGCCGCGCGTCCACAACTCGGGGCACTGGACCATCGAAGGGGCCGCGTGCAGCCAGTTCGAAAACCATGTGCGGGCCGTTTGCGGACTGCCGCTCGGTTCGACTTCGGCACTGGGGCATTCCGCGATGTTCAATCTCATCGGGAGCCGGCCCGACTTCGACGGAATCTTGGAGCTGCCCGGAGCGCACTTGCACTGGTACGGCAAAGAGCCGAAACCGCGCCGCAAGGTGGGGCATGTGACGCTGACGGCGGCTGATGTTGAAGTGCGCGATCGTTTGGCCGAAGAGTACACCCTCGCTAGCGCGTCGGGCTGACGAACTTGGCAAAGCCCTTCGACTCCGTCACCGCTTCTTTCGCATCGTCGTCCGCCTTCGTCACGACGAACATCTCGGCCTTCGCGCCTGCGATCACCATCAGCGCTTTCGCCGCCGGCATCACGCTGGCGACCTTCGTATACGCATCGGCTTGCCAACCTTTCGGGGCGATCACCGTCGCGCTGCGCCGCCCCGTCAACCCGAGGCCCGTTCTCGGATCGAGGAGGTGCGAATAGCGGACCCCATCGATCTCGACGTGTTGGAAGAGATCGCCGGAAGTCGAAACCGACGCATTGACGAGTTCGAGTTTGCGGGCCGGTCGCCCCTTCGTGATCGGCGCGATCTCGACGTCCCACGCCTCGCGATCCGGCGGCGCATCCCCGGCCGTAATGTCGCCGCTTGCGGCGATGAGCGCCCGTGGCACTTTGTGATTCTTGAGGACGTCCAGTGCCGCGTCGGCGGCGAAACCCTTGCCGATGCCGCCGAGGTCGAGCCGCATCTTCGCCTTGGCCAACTTCACCGAACTCGCTTTCGGATCGATCTCGAGCATCTTGTAGCTGACGAGTTCCTTCGCCGCGGCCAGATCCTTCGCATCGGGGAGTTCCTTCGTCTTGCGCGCGACGCGCCAGAGTTTCACAAGCGGTCCGACGGTGATGTCGAAGGCGCCGTTGGACGCTTTTGCCACTAGATCGGCGTGCGCGAGTACGGCGAAAAGATCGCCCGAGATGCGGATGACCTTGCCCGGTTCGGCATCGTTCTTCGCGCAGAGCCGCATGAGTTCGGACTTCGGGTTGTAGTCGCTCATCACGAGGTCGAGTTCCGCGACGCGGGCGAACGCGGCTTTGCTCGCCGCTTCCGCCGTCGCTTTGTCCGGCGCGTAGAGGATGATGCTCCATTCCGTGCCCATGTGGACTTCGCGGAATTCGTAACGCGTCGGGGCATCGGCCGCGTGCATCGGGAGGGCGAATCCGATAATATAGATGAGTGCGAGTCGCGTTCGCATGGTGAATCGCCCCTCTCGAAGGTTCCGCGCCGATGACACTGCGCTCTCTCCTCCCGATTCTACTTCTGCTGACTCTCGCCGTCGCTCTCGGCTCACTGCGTGCGGCCGATGACGGCATCCCACCGGTGCCGCCCGAACCGAAGGTCGCGGCCAAGATCGACCTGCCGCCGAAGCCGTTCACCGAGACCATTGAGGAAGAGATCAAGATCCCGGACGACAAAGATCCCGACAAGTTCACGCTTCAGAAACTCAAGACGATCTTCGAGATGGTCTACGTTCCCGCCGGCGAGTTCCTCATGGGAAGTCCCGACGCCGAAAAGGGTCGCAAGGAAAACGAAGGCCTGCAGCACAAGGTGAAGGTCAACGCGTTCTGGCTCGCGAAAGTCGAGACGACGTGGGACCTCTACGACCTCTGGTA
>JAYVTJ010000609.1:0-7867 GCA_043774415.1 Fimbriiglobus sp.
TCGAGTGGCTGTGGCCGTAGCTCATGCCGCTGCCGAAGAGCACCATCGTCCGGTCGAGCAGCGGTTCGCCGCCGTCCTGCACCGCGCGGAGTCGGTCGAGGAAGCCGGCGAACATCTTCATGAGGAAGGCGTCGCTCTTGGCGAGGCGGTCGAGGATCACGGGGTCGCCGTTGTGGTGCGACAGGTTGTGCCGCGCCTGCGTGATGCCGATCTCCGGGATGGCGAGTCCGTTACCTTCGCTGCCGTTCATGTACGTCACGACGCGGGTCATGTCGGTGCGGAGGGCGAGCACGATGAGGTCGAACATCGTCCGCCAGTATTCGCCCGCTTGGGCCTTCGACACATCGCGCTGGAACGGTGCGGCCGAGTCTTTGTCCACGGCGGGCTTCGGGACATCGAGCCAACCGTCGAGCCGGGCCGCCCGCTGCTCGACCTCGCGCACGGAATGGAGGTACTCGTCGAGCTTCGTGCGGTCGTCGGTGCCCAGGTCGCGGCGGAGCGAGGCCGCGTCCGCATGCACGGCGTCGAGCACGCTTCGCCTCTTGGCGAGCCGGGCCCGCTGCGCCGCGGCCCCGCCCGGCTCCGCGCCGAAGAGCCGCTCGAAGACGTGCCGCGGGTTGTCCTCGGCCGGGAGTGGAACGCCGTCCCGGGAGAACGCGAGCGTGGTCGAGTTGCCGGGCTGCCCCGTACCCGAGCCGATGGAGAGTTCGAGCGACGGGAACCGCGTCTGCGGCCCCGTCACTTCGGCCATGAGCTGGTCGCACGAGACGGTGTTCTCGTACTTCCGCGCGCCCTGGGCGTCGATCTTCGCCCCCGTGAGCCAGGTGTCGGCGCAGACGTGCGCCTGGCCGAGGCCGTTCGGATGGTGCAGCCCGCTGAACACGGTGAAGTCGTCGCGGTGCTTCTCCAGCGGCTTGAGCGAAGGCGACAGGTCGTAGCCGCGGCCCGGTTTCGTGACCTGCCAGGCCATGCCGTTGACGCCGTTGGGGATGTAGACGAACACGCTCCGGCGCGGCTTCTCGGCTGCGGCCGGAGCGGCCCTCAGCGGAGTCATGGCGTCGAGGAGCGGCAGCGCGACGGCGGCGCCGCCCCCCCGGAGGAAGCGCCGGCGGTCGAGGAGCCAGCGCTGCGCGAGGATGTTGCTCATCGGCGGATCACCGGGTTCGACGGGTGAGTGAGACGGGAATTGAAGCGGTGCGGCGGGGTGGAAATGGCTCGACGCAGTCGCGGTGCGGGCGATCCGCCTCCTGGGAGTTTACGCACATCCGCGAACATCACAAGATCGGACAGTCCGCTGCAGGCGGTGATCGAGCCGCTCGCACGGGTCTGGCTCCATCACTCCAGTACGACGTAGAGCGCCTCCGCGGGAAGGGTCACCGTGAATCGGCCGTCCTTCATCGCGCCGTCGATTTTCTTCACCGCATAGCCCGCGGTGTCCAGCAGGGTCGCCGACGTGAGAGCGGCGTTGTTCACGACCAGCGTCACCCCCGTGTTCGCGATGCGCCACGGGGGCAGGCCCGTCGCCACGATCTCGTAGCCCTTCACCGTCTTGCCGCCGTCGCCTTTGAACTCCGCCTCCTTGGATTTCCAGCCGGTCAAGCGGGCCGAGGTCCCCGTCTGCACCAGGATCTTCCGCGAAGTCGTCAGCGGCTTCTCGTCCATCGACGCGACGATCACGGTGGCGTAGTCGTTGGTCGAACGGATCGAGATGTCGCCGAGCTTCACTTCGCCGGCCTTGCTCAGGAAGCCGCAGGCCCCCTGCGCCTTCGGAGCGTTAACCGTGCAGAGGCCCGTCCCGTAATTCAAGCGGATCTCGTCGGTCACGCTCCGGACGACCTTCGTCTCCCTGTCGTGATACTTCGCCAGATCCGCCGTCGTCGTCTTGTTCGGGTCGCCGCCGTACTTCACTTCGACCCGCCCGATCAGGAAGGCCATCGGGTCGGCCCCGCCCTTCACGGTCGATTTCTCGCTGCCCGTGGCGCCCTCGTAGCGGTTCGGGTCGAAACTGCGATCCTCGGCGATGAGCGGGACTTTGCGCTCCCACAGATCCCCGAGCGGCCGCTCCTCGTGGATCACCGCTTCGCCCTGCAGGAGGTACCCCTTGCGGTACATCAGCGCCGCCGCGGGAAAGTTGCCCATGAGCGACGGCGTCGAGCAGCTCCACTTCGACGTCGGATGCTGCCCCTTCAAATTCAGGAAGCGGAGGCTCGGATCGAGGTCGTATTCGGGCGCCGTCGCCGAGAACCAGTAGTAGCCGCTCACGCCGGTCAGGGACTGGTAGGCCGCCATGAGGAACGGCCCCTCGGACTGGTAGCCCTCCGGGCTGACCCAGGTGCTCTCGGTGATGATCATCGGATGGCCGACGACCTGCTTGAGATCGGTCGGCAGGGAACGCGGATCGGTCAGGCAGGACTGATTCGTGAAGTGGTGGCCGGGGTCGATCCGCCAGCCGTTATTTTCGCCGACGTGCGTCCCGCCCGTGTACCTGTTCACCGCCGAGACGTCCAGCGCCGTGTTGGTCCAGCGCTCGGCGTCGTTGAGCTTCACCGAGTCGGCCGTCGTCCAGTTGCTGGCGTTGAGGAGCTGCTTGCAGCCGAGGTCTTTGCGATAGTATTCGCCGATCCGCCGGTAGAAGTCGTGCTGCGTCCGGGCGTAGAACTCGGTCTCGTCGGCGACCCGCTTGGCGACTCCGCCCTTCCACACCTGCGTCATGTGCCAGACGCTGTAAAGCCCGACGATTCCCTTCGCGAAGTCGTCCTTGTCGATCGCCGTTCCGTCCCACGCCTCTTTGGCCTTGGCCAGCGATCCGTACTTCGCGATCAGCCACTCGCCGAACTTCTTCCCGAGTCTCTCGCGGAGCGCCGGCTTCATCCCCATCATCGTCCAGAAGAAGAGGCTGTCCTCGTTCTGCACCTGGATGATCCCGACGGCGGGATCCCCCGCCAGCGGCATGCCGGTGTAGGGGTTCTTGGGTGCGAAGAGCGCTTTGACCCACGCTTTGTATCCCTCCTGGAGCTTCCCGTCGAAAAATAGGAGTCCCCAGAGGTCGGCCGGCTCCGCGAGGCCATCGATGCCCCACGCCGTGACGTCGCGCTTGGTCGCCCAGTAGGGGGAGATCGTTGTGTAGATGCCCTCTTTCTTGAGCGCCGCGACGAACTGCCAGATCCGATCGATCTCCTTGTCGTCTACGTCGGCCAACTTGGACCCTTTGGCGCCGGGCGCGATCTGCGTGTGGATGCGCACCATGTTGACGCCGATCTTCGCGAGGAAGCGGGCGTGCCGAGCCATCCCCTCCTTCGATTCCTTCCGGTAGATGTCGGACCCGACCGCCCAGAATCGGATCGGTCGGCCGTCGCCGCGCACGAAACTATTGCCGTCCGGAGCGAGCTTGAGGAAGCCCGTCTCCCCGGCCTCCTTTTCGTTCAGATACCGGAGATCGAGCACGGCTTTCGCGTCGAACGGATCCTTCGGGTGATGGAAAGCCCAGGTCGCGCTCTCCTTCGCATCCTGGGCGAGGCCGACCGCGGGCGACGCGAGGAGAACCGGCAGGAGCAGAGCGATGAGCCGGTATGTCCGGGATCCGAAGTGCGGCATGTCGAATTGCTCCCGGGGCGTCGATCGTCAATGGGGATAGTGCTGCGGCTCGGTGTCACACTTTGTTGTATCCACGCGGTGAGGCGGGCGTGACACGGACCCCGGGATCCCCGGTGCCCGGACGCTCGGGCGACCAGCGAGGCCACTTCGGATTCATCCGCGAAGAGAACGAGGTACCCCGCGGCCCCGCGCGTTCATCGTAAGACAAAACCTTACCTCCACGCGTCCCGAAGGACTTTCCCATGGCCGCAACCGATTCGGACGCTCTGGTGATCTTCGGCCGGCGCACTACCTCGCCATCCCGCCTTCCCTTTTCGGGACGGTGATCGAGGGACTCGGCACTTCCGGACTCGCCGCGGGAGGGCGCGTCATCGTCGAAAAACCTTTCGGCCGGGATCTGGCTTCTGCACGCATACTCAACGGCAAAGCGACGGCCGTGTTTCCGGCCGACTCCATATTCCGCATCGATCACTTCCTCGGGAAGGAAGCGATCATGAACATCCTCTACTTCCGCTTCGCCAATTCGTTCCTGGAGCCGATCTGGAACCGGAACTGCATCGCGAGCGTCCAGATCACGCTGGCCGAAGATTTCGGGGTTGAGAACCGGGGCCCGTTCTACGAATCCGCCGGCTGCCTCCGCGACGTCATCGAGAATCACCTGTTCCAAATCGCCTCTCTGTTGGCCATGGAGCCGCCGGCGGGCCAGGATTACGGCGAAGTCCATCTCGAAAAGGCCAAAGTGCTGCGGTCCATGCGGCCGCTGACTCCGGGCGACGTGGTGCGCGGGCAGTATGCCGGCTACCGCGGCGAGGCGGGCGTGGCATCGGATTCCGATGTCGAAACCTTCTGCGCCGTGCGGCTGTTCATCGACTCCTGGCGCTGGGCCGGGGTTCCGTGGTACCTGCGATCGGGCAAATGCTTGGCGTGTACCGCGACCGAGGTCCTCGTCGAACTCAAGCCGCCGCCTCAAAAGCTGTTCTCGGATGCGACGGAAGCCGTCAACTACGTCCGATTCCGGATTTCCCCGGGCTCCGCGGTCGCGATCGCCGCGCGGGTCAAAAGGGCGGGGAAGGAATTCGTCGGCGACCGGCGGGAACTGTTCCTCCACGAAGGGGAGGCCGGGGCGGAATCTCCGTACGAGCGGCTCCTGGAGGACGCCATGGCGGGGGACGGGGCACTCTTCACGCGCGAAGACGCGGTCGAAGCCGCTTGGGCCGTCGTCGAGCCAGTCCTGCTGCACCACGCTCCCGCCGTGCCGTATCCGAAGGGGAGTTGGGGTCCTCCGGAAGCGGACGCTCTGATGGCGCCCGGCGACGGGTGGTTCAACCCCGTCGTACCCATCGATCCCGAGGAAGCGGCCCGACGGCAGAAAGAATAGATTTCGGATCGCAGGGCAAGCCGATGGAGGAGGAAAAGGCCGACGAGCGACCTTCGCCGTGGCTTCCGCGCCCCCACCATCCATAATGCCGGGATAAGCTCGAAGCATCGGCCGGAGTTGCAGAATGAAGATCCAGGACGCGACCCGGGACTACGAATCGTGGCTGGGGGGCGCGACGCGGCTCGACTCCTCGGACATCGAGTACAAGCACGGTCGCATGTCCGACGCCGGCGATCCCTTCCCGTTCTTCCGCGGCACCTACTACCGCTGGGCCCGGCGCTGGCCCGAGATCTGCGCCGAGTTGGCGCATGCCCCGCGAGTCTTGGCGGTCGGCGATCTCCACGTCGAGAACTTCGGAACGTGGCGCGACGGCGAGGGCCGTCTCTGCTGGGGGATCAACGACTTCGACGAGGCCGACGAACTCCCCTGCGTCCACGACCTCGTCCGGCTCGCGGCGAGCGTCTTCCTGCTGAAGCGGCTCGGGACCCTCGACACCAAGTTCAAGCCGGCCTGCGCCGCAATCCTCGGCGGCTACCGCACTTCCCTCGGAGCCGGGGGCGACCCCTTCGTGCTGGAAGAACGCCACCCAGCGCTGCGCGCCCTGGCCCTGTCGTCCGACCGCGATCCCGCAGTCTTCTGGGACAAATTCGCCGGGCTGTTGGCGGGCCCCGCGGTCGAACCGCCACCCGCGGCCCGCGCCGCTCTCCTCGGCGACTTGCCGGCGGAGCACGTGAAGCCGGAGTTTCGGCTGCGGCCCCGGGTCGGAATGGGAAGCCTGGGGAAGCCCCGCTACCTCATGCTGGCCGAGTGGGCCGGCGGTCGGATCGCGCGCGAGGCCAAGGCCGTCACGCCTCCCTCCACCGCTTGGGCCGGCGGCAAGGCGACGCCGCCGAGGATGGCGGAGATCGCCGCGCGGGCCATTCGCGCCCCGGATCCCTTCTACCGCCCGGGTGAGGAGTGGATCGCCCGGCGGCTGGGCCCGCACTGCTCGCGCATCGAACTCGCCCATCTCGGGGATGTGGGCGACCTCACCGTGCTCCTCGAAGCGATGGGGGCCGAGACCGCCAACGTCCATCGGGGCTCCGCCGATGCGGGTGCCATCCTCCGCTATTTGAAGGAGCGGGATGAGGGCTGGCTGCCCGCGGCGGCCAAGGCGATGGCGGAGGCCATCCGCTCCGACTGGAAGGACTGGTGCTCAGGATCCGTGCCGCTCCCAGCCCGCCGCTGAGACACCGGGCACCCGGGCCAGAGTCGAGGTGATGCGCTCGATGGACCGATCCCCGGAAGCGACCGCGTCGGCGGTCAGCGACTGCGTCCCGGGCTGGAGGCTGGCGTCGGTCCGGAGCCCCGTCAGGCTCACGCCCCGCTCGCGCTCCAGTTCCGAAATGATCGCCGAGCGGAGGGCGATGGCGTGAGCGTCGGCGACCGAGAACTTCAACCGGTACGTCGCCGCGCCGAGGGCGTGGCGACGGATCCACGCATCGAAGAGGTTGGTGACCCGCCGCAGCACGATGTGGAGGGCGAGGACGACGGCCGTGCCGAAGGCGGCGGCGAGGGGAAAGCCGGAACCCGCGAGCGTGCCGATGGCGGCCGTGCACCAGAGCGTCGCGGCGGTGTTCAGCCCCCGGATGTTGAAGCCGTCCCGGATGATGACGCCGCCCGCGAGGAAGCCGACGCCGGTGACGACTTGTCCCGCGATCCGCGTGGGATCCCCCTCGGCGACGGTCCAGCGGGAGAGCGAGACGAACAGCCCCGCCCCGAGGGCGACCAAGGCGTTCGTCCGCAGACCCGCCTCGTGATTGCGGAGTTCGCGCTCGAAACCGATGGCGACGCCCAACCCGAATGCGACGCCGACATCGGCCGCGAAGGAGGCGAAATCCATGGCGATCCCCGGAATCGGACAGATCGGCGGCCCGCCGTGCGCACTCGGAGAGTCGCCGTCAGACCTTGCTCAGGACTGCTTCCAGCGGGAGCCCGGCCGTGGCCCTGAGGCACTGCACGTACAGGGTGAGGAACCACTCGACCGTCGCTCCCTCGGCGATCTCGACTTTCGCGTAGATCTTTTCGAGGAGCAGCAGCGCCACCGCCTCCTTCGACAGCCCCGGCGCGCTTGCGGCGGATTCGACTTTCGCCTTCGTTTTGACGGCCATAGTACTCTCCTCGTGCCTTCTCGCTTAAGTGACCCATTCCAGTGCCATTCCGCCGCAGGCGCGGATTCGCATTGCGTTTTTCGGATCGGTGCGAAAGTTCGACTCCAGCCGCAGACGCGGTGAACGCCATCATACCGATGTGGACCGACGTACGCGGAAGATGGGGGCAAATGACGCGGGGAGCCACTCGGCGCCGAATACCGGGAAGTGTCGCGGTCTTCGATCGGCTCGGCCAAGTCCCCGAGAGCTGACACCCGATCGGCTCCGGCCCCGGTTCCCACGACGACATCGGCCCGGCCGTCGCCGTTGAAGTCCGCCGCGGCGACCGTGATCCCGCCGCCGAAGTTGTCGAGCAGCCCACCGGTCCGGCCGCCGAAGCGTCTGATGTGCGGCCCGACTCCGGCTCCCGCCGCGGTGATCACGTCGGCTTAGCCGTCCCCGTTCCCAGAGCCGCCGGGGACGATGACCCCACCGGCGAACTCCGGATCTTGGATGTCGAACCTGCCGTGCGGCCCCGGCGATTTGCTTCCCGATTTAACGGCCGCTTCGCAGTTCCAAACGGACCCTTCCCGGAGCGCCGGAGAGCGATTTTGGGCGATCCTTTTTGCCCAATCGGGGGGTTGTGCACTCCGGCGTCGGGGGAACTCCCCCGAATCGGCGCCGGGTCGTGCGGACTGCGACCGCGGTCCACAACCCCGCTTCGGCACCCAAGCCGTTCCGAAGGGATTATATTCCCGTGAATATA
>JAYVTJ010000610.1:0-3130 GCA_043774415.1 Fimbriiglobus sp.
CGGCGACGGCAAGATGAAAGAGCTCCTCGGCGGCAAGGGCGCCAACCTCGCCGAGATGTGCAAGATCGGCATCCCCGTGCCCCCCGGCTTCACCATCACCACCGAAGTCTGCGCGGCCTACTACGACAACGGCAAGAAGATCCCCGAAGCGGCCATCCCCGAGATCGACGCCGCGATGAAGAAGGTCGAAGCGACCTTCGGCAAGAAGTTCGGCGACAACGCCGACCCGCTGCTCGTAAGCGTGCGCTCCGGGGCCGCCCTCTCGATGCCGGGGATGATGAACACAATCCTCAACCTCGGCCTCACCGACGCGAGCGTCGAAGGGCTTGCCAAGCTCACCGGCAACCCTCGCTTCGCCTACGACAGCTACCGCCGGCTCATCGACATGTTCGGCAGCACCGCCATGGGCTGCGAGCACGAGGAGTTCGAAAAGGAAATCCACAAGCTCAAGGACGAGAAGAAGGCCAAGCTCGACACCGACCTGAGTGCCGACGATCTCAAGGAACTCGTGAAGCGCTACAAGGCCGTCTACAAGAAGCACGTCGGGGCCGAGTTCCCGCAAGATCCGAAGCAGCAGCTCATGCTGTCGATCAACGCCGTGTTCAATTCGTGGAACGGCAACAAGGCCATCGAATACCGCCGCATCGAGCGGATCACCGGCTTGAAAGGCACGGCCGTCAACGTGCAGGCGATGGTGTTCGGCAACATGGGCGAAGGCTCCGGCACCGGCGTCGCCTTCACGCGCGACCCGAACACGGGCGAGAACGTCTTCTACGGCGATTACCTCATCAACGCCCAGGGCGAAGATGTGGTCGCCGGCATCCGCACCCCGGAGCCGATCGCCAAGCTCGACTCCGAGATGCCGCGCGTCTACAAGCAGCTCATGGCGATCCGCGAGAAGCTCGAAGTCCACTACAAGGAAATGCAGGACATCGAATTCACCGTCCAGGACGGCACGCTCTACATGCTTCAAACGCGCTCGGGCAAACGCACCGGCACCGCCGCCGTCCGCATCGCCGTCGAGATGGCGAAGGAAGGCAAGATCTCCGAGACGGACGCCGTGAAGCGCGTTCCCCCGGACTCGCTCAACCATCTTCTGCAACCGCAGCTCGATCCGAAGTCGAAGGTCAAGCCGGTGGCGCAGGGCATCGCCGCCAGTCCCGGGGGCGCATCGGGTCAAGTCGTGCTCTCGGCGGAAGCGGCCATCGAGTTCGCCGCGAAGTATCCGGGCAAGCCGCTGATGCTCGTCCGCAAGGAGACCAGCCCCGAAGACGTGGCCGGGATGCACTTGGCCAAGGGGATTCTCACCAGCACCGGGGGCAAAGCGAGCCACGCGGCCGTGGTGGCGCGCGGCTGGGGCAAGCCCTGCGTCGTCGGCTGCGAAGCGATGAAAATCGACGAGCGCGCCGGCACCGCGACCATCGCGGGCCATGTGGTCAAGGCCGGGGACTTCATCACGATCAACGGCACCACCGGCGATGTGATGATCGGCGAAGTGGAAACCATCGCCCCGAGCATGACGGGCGACTTCGAGACGCTGATGACCTGGGCCGACAAGAGCCGGACGCTCAAGATCCGCACGAACGCGGACAGCCCCGCCGATGCGATCAAGGCCCGCGAATTCGGCGCTCAGGGCATCGGCCTCTGCCGCACCGAACACATGTTCTTCGGCGACGACCGCATCGCCGCCGTCCGCGAGATGATCCTCGCCGACAGCGTCGAGGGTCGCAAAAAGGCGCTCGCGAAGATCGAACCGTTCCAAAAGGCCGACTTCGTCGGGATCTTCGAAGCGATGGACGGCTACCCCGTCACCATCCGTCTGCTCGACCCGCCCCTGCACGAATTCCTGCCCCAGAAGGACAACAAGCACGGCGCCGAAGCCGTGGCCAAGCAGATCGGCGTGAGCGTCGAGAAGATCTTCGAGCGCGTCGATGAACTCCACGAAATGAACCCGATGATGGGCTTCCGCGGCTGCCGCTTGCCGCTGGTGTTCCCCGAAATCGGCGACATGCAGGTGCGGGCCATCATCGAAGCGGCCATCGAAGTGCAGAAGAAGGGGAAGAAGGTTCTCCCCGAGATCATGATCCCGCTCGTCGGCATCGTCGAAGAACTCGTGATCCTCAAAAAACGGGCCATCGAAACGATCGAAGCCGCGTTCCTCAAGCACGGCACGAAAATCGAGTACCAGATCGGCACGATGATCGAACTGCCGCGGGCCTGCATCGTCGCGGACAAAATCGCCGAAGAGGCCGAGTTCTTCAGCTTCGGCACGAACGACCTCACCCAGATGACCTTCGGCTTCAGCCGCGACGACATCAAGGGCTTCATGCCGACTTACCTCGCCCAGAAGATCTTCGCGGTCGATCCGTTCCAATCGCTCGACGTGAACGGCGTGGGGCAACTCATCGAGATCGGCATCACGAAGGGACGGGCGAGCCGGGAGAAGAAGCACAAGCAGCACCTGAAGGTCGGCATCTGCGGCGAGCACGGCGGCGATCCGGATTCGGTCTTCTTCTGCCACAAGGTCGGCATGGATTACGTGAGCTGCAGCCCGTTCCGGGTGCCGATCGCGCGGTTGGCCGCGGCGCAGGCGGCACTGGGCGAGAAGGCGCAGGGGAACAAGTAAACCGGAGTCGTGGTATAGTGGCCCGGAGGAAACTCCGGGCTTTTTCCGTTTGTGGGTAGACGACCATGGCGACCGCCACACGTCCCGATCCGTATGCGATTCCCCATCCGGCCCTCGTCGAGCGGGGCTTCTTTCGCATGTCGGTCGCGGACTACCACGACCTCGGCGAGCGCGGCATCCTGACTCCCGAAGATCGCGTGGAACTCATCGACGGATACTTGGTGCTCATGCCGATGCAAAACACGCCCCGCACCACGACTGTGGATCGGCTGACCGAACGATTCGTCCTCGAACTGCAGCAGCAACCGTGGCGGGCTCGGTTTCAACTCCCCGTGGGCATCGGCACGAGCGAACCGGAGCCCGACGCGACCGTCGTGCGGGGGGAGGCTCGGACTTTTGCCCTGAGGCATCCGCAAGCGTCGGAAATTGCACTCGTGATTGAAATCTCGGATTCCACGCTCCGCGGCGACCGCGAAGTCGAAGGCCCCATTTACGCCCGGGCCG
>JAYVTJ010000611.1:0-3325 GCA_043774415.1 Fimbriiglobus sp.
AGAACGCCGGCCCCTTCGGGGCGGAAATCATTGTCGTTCCTGACCCAGGGCTTCCGCCCTGGGCTAGGTACGTCGGCCCCGTTGGGGCGAAGAATCGAATGATGGCATTGCTTTGCTGACAGTCAGTAACGAGGCATTCAACTTGTTGTCGTGTAATAGCACCGACCGGCAATTGCACAATCCCTCGGTCGCGGCTACTCTATCGGGACTTCCTTCCGATCCAATTTTCAACAGCCATGAGGCTGCCGATGCCGATCAAAGTCCAGTGCCCCGGGTGCAGCGACCGCGTGACGGCGGAGGAGTCCGACCGGGGCAAGACGATCAAGTGCGGAACCTGCTGGACTGCAGTGCCCATCCCGGCCGCGGAGACCGGCGCGCCGAAGGCGGGCACCCCACTCAAAACGGCGATCCTCCTTCCGAAGCTTCCCGCAGCCGTTCCGCTTCCGGCGGGCGCACTGGCTCCGGCGAAGCCCGCGACGGCCACGGCGATACCTCTCGCCGCCGCTCCGACGGCGAAAGCGATCCCGGCCGTCGTCGTCGCTGCCCCGATTGTGGCCGTCCCGGTTTCCGCAGCGCCGACGAAGTCGAGCGACAAGAAGAAGAAGGAGAAGCCCCGCTTCAAATCTCGGGATCGCGATGACGATGACGACCAAGATGATGACGACAACACGCCGCGGAAAAAGGACAAGAAGAAGGGTGGAGCGGGTCTCCTCATCGGACTCGGCGCCGTGGCATTCGTTCTCGTCGCCGTCTGCGGCGGACTCGGCTGGTGGCTGATGAAAGGTTCGACCGTCGCCTCTTCGGCGGCACCGACCGATGGTTCGGTCGCCGATCCGGCGAAGCCGAAAAACTGGCGGGCGATCGCCGGTGGCGACGGCTTCGCGATGGATGCTCCCAACGGCGATGCGACCGCGACCGATGCGAAGGTCTCCTCGGGGCAACTGACGCTCGACGCCAAAAAGTACGTCAAGAAAGACCCCGATTCGACCGTCCAAGTCGCGGCCGTCCACTGCGATCTCAAATGGGACGCCCTGCGGCGGTTCGATGCCGGGGAGATGGTCTCGGCGATGTTCGTCATGCCCCGCCTGATCCCCACAGGCTCGCGGTACATCGGCGACCGCGAAGTCCAAGAGTTCATCCTGGAGCGGGGGGTCAATCACGATTTCCTCTGGGTCGGCAAAGTGGGCGACCGCGCCTACGGCTTCCATTTCCACTGGGAGAATCCGGCGCCGGCGAATGCGGCGGATCTCAAAGAGGCGTTTTTCCGCAGTTTGAGCCTGAGTTACATCGGCGTCGATCCGGTCGATCCGCAGCCCTTCGATCCGCGCCCCGACCCCGCGAAACCGGCGCCGATCGAGCAGCCCTGGGTCGCCCTGGCCACCAAGGCCGGCTTCGCGGTGGACGCTCCCAAGGGAGTCGCGTCCGATAAGGCGAATGTCGAAATCGGCGGCAAGAGCTACAGCAGTCGCAAGTACACGGTCGAAGACCAGCATTGCAAGTACGCGGCATACTTCCACGATGTGCCGGCCGGCAGGAGCGGGATCGACGACCGGCAAATCCTCACCCCGCTCCTGCCGGCCTTCCACAGCATCGCGTCGTCGGACGTCGTCAAACTCGATGGCCGCTCGGCGACGAAGTGGATCCTCCGGCACGTGCACGGCGGCCCCGGCTACGCGATGACGGTGCGCGCCGATTCCCGGCTGTTCACGTTCCTCTGCACGAGCAAGCAGGGCTTTCACCAGCGGCCCGATGCTTCGCACGAGGACCGCGCCGACAAATTCTTCAAGTCGATCCGGATCGACTTCGATCCGAAGAAGACCGATCCCCTCGCGGACGAACCGGCGTGGGCCGCGATGGCCAAGGCGGTCGGCTTTACCGCGCTCGCTCCGAAGGGGACGGGCATCGCCGAGCACCGGGCCGGTTTCGAGATCCCCGGCACCGAGTACAAGAGCGAAGACGACGGGATGATGTTCCAGGTGTTCACCTACGATCTGCCTCCGGGCAAGACGATCGACAAGGTCGTCTCCGAGCATGTCGCCCGGGACAAAATCGCCGAGGGCCCCAAGGACATCGTCATCGACGGCTACGGCGCCGAAGAGCTGACCGTGCTCG
Source organism: Fimbriiglobus sp. (assembly GCA_043774415.1). Classification (GTDB taxonomy): domain Bacteria; phylum Planctomycetota; class Planctomycetia; order Gemmatales; family Gemmataceae; genus JALHQU01. Next base: position 2,113 of record JAYVTJ010000611.1, read on the forward strand.
ACTTCTTCAAAAATCCCATCGCCTACCGCTCGGTGAAGGTCGGCAACCGCGCGATCATCCTGAAGGTCACGAGGCGCGGCCGAATTCCCGAGACGGAGTACGCGGCGAAGAAGGCCAAGTTCTTCGCGAACTTCCACATCGGCAACGGCGGAGGGGTGCCCGTCGAGAATCCGGGGGGCGATCCGATGCCGAATTCCGGCGGGGGGGGCGAATTCGTGAAGGCCGGCAAGGTGCTCCAATTCTGGACGGCGGTGGTGCTCCCCGCGAAGAAGGAACTCCTCACCTTCGCTATCCGCGATGCGGCCGCGACGAAGCCGGGCGGGACACTGCGCCGGTACAGCTATCCGGATTTCAAACTGAAGGCGACTTACCAGCTCGCGGTGCCGATGAATCGCGTCGTCGCCGATGAAAAGACCGGCCGGCTCTACTGCGCCTCGGTGAACGTGTACGACCGGACCTTCAGCGAGCGCGAACTGTCGTTCGCGCAGGGCGACATCCAGATCTTCGATCTGAACAAGCTGCTCGACGGCAAACTCGCCGAACTCGAGGACGTGAAACCGATCGCCACGATCCCCATCGGCACGCGCATCTCGGGCCTCGAACTTTCGTCGAAGGAGCCGCTGCTCTACGTTTCGGCGATCACCCAGGGGAAGGACAAGGGGAGGCCCATCTGGAAGGGGCGGCTCTACAAGATCGAAGCCGACAAGCAGAAGCTCCTCGAACCGATCGACTGCGGCGATCCGATTTGGTCGATGCGGCTCTCGGCCGACGGGGAGAAACTCTTCGCGGGGGAGATGCTGCTGACGCCGGGCGGGTCGCCGAACCTCGGGAGCTTGCGGCCGACGAACGTCGTGGTCGTCGATGCGGTCGCTTGGAAGCGGACGAAGAGCCTGCCCCTGCCGGCGCCGCCGATCGAAATCGCGCTCGCGGCCGATCGCGTGTTCGCCGTCGTATCCAGCAAAGCGGAGCCGAACCTCCTCGCCGTGGACGATGTGGGCGATGTGATCGATATCACGCCGCGGGCCGAGGCGATGACCGGCTCGCGCTACCTCCGCACGACGGCCGACGGGAAGAAGCTGCTCCTGTCGGGGGGTGTCGGTTCCAGCACCGTGACTCTGTTCGAGGTGACACCCGGTACCCCGCCAAAGCTCGTGAAGGTGGCGGGCGGCAATCAGATCGAAGCGCAGGCGCTCGGCGGGCACTTCATCTTCAG
>JAYVTJ010000612.1:0-5053 GCA_043774415.1 Fimbriiglobus sp.
CGATTCGCTTGCCGTCCGGGGACCAACTCGGGTGGAGATCGTAGGCGATCTCGCTGGTCAACCGCTTGATGTCCTTCCCCTCGGCATCCGCGCTGTAGAGTTCCGGGTTGCCATCGCGCGTCGAGACCCAAAGTAGCCGCGCGCCGTCGGGCGACCAGCGCGGCGACTCCTCGAACGCCTTGTGCGGAATGATCGTCTTGTCGTCGCTGCCGTCGGCGTTGCACGCTTTGATGCTCAGCTTCCCGTCGGTGCCTTCGAGCTTGTCGTAGACGTAGGCGATGCGTTTGCCGTCTTTCGAGTAGTGGGCGTCGAAGTGCGGCTCTTTGTGATCGGGCAGGACACGGGCGAAGTCTTTCCCAGAAGCGGTCATCGTCCAGAGGGCCATGGCCCCCTTGTGGATGCGCGTGAACAGGATGCGCTCGCCGTCTGGCCCCCACTGGAGGTGCTGCTTGAAGCTGCCGTCGGTGGTGATGCGGAGGGCTTTCAAAACAGCTCCTCGATCACGCGGCCCGAGGCGGTGAGGCCCATGCCGGCGATTTGTTCGCTGGTCAGGCCGATGGCGTGGTGGACGGTGGCGCAGAGGTCGCCCGGTGTCAGCGGGGTGTCTGCGGGCTTCTCGGCGCGGGCGTCGCTGGTGCCGATGACCCGACCGCCGACGACTCCGCCCCCGGCCACGAGCGCCGAATAGCAATCGGGATGGTGCTCGCGGCCGGCTTTGTCGTTGATCTTCGGCGTGCGGCCGAACTCGCCGACGGCGATGACGAGAGTCGTCTTCAGCAGTCCGCGCTCATCGAGATCGTTCAAGAAGGCGGAGACGGTGCGGTCGAGCCACGCGGCGTGGCGGTCCTGCATGATCTGGAAGTTGCGGTAGTGGTGGTCCCAGCCGCCATCGCCGGAATCCTCTTCCGCTTCGACGTGATCGCTCCAGTTCACCTGCACGAACGGGACGCCCGTTTCGACGAGCCGGCGCGCCAGCAAGCACGATTGACCGAAGCGCGTTTTGCCGTAGCGCCGCGCGGTCGCGTCGGTTTCCTGCGAGAGGTCGAAGGCGATCCGCGATTTCGCCGAGGTGAGCATTTCGAATGCGCGGCGGCGGTGGCCGTCGAGCGAAGCGGAGTCGAGGAGTTTCTCGGATTTATCGAACGCCCCCCGGAGCGCGAGTCGATCCGTCAACCGTTCGGGCGTGATCTCCGAGGGGAGTTCGAGCGCGGGCACCTTGGTGCCGGTGGCGGGGTCGTACTCCATACGGAACGGGTCGTAGAGGGCGCCGAGTTTGCCCCCGCCTTCGCCGATGATGGGCTTCTTCCCCTGGTGGAGTTTGCCCCCGACGACGAGGAAGGGCGGTAGCCCGGAATCGTTCCGCGCCTTCGCCGTCGCTTTAGAAACGACGGCGCCCATCGCCGGCTGGGGCGTGCCCGGCAGCGGTTTGCCATCGAGGCCGGTACCGCCGGCCGCGTTGCCCGTCAGTCCGATGGTGCCCGCGACGCCGTGATCGTTCGACTGCGTGTACAGTGTCCGCAGCACGGCGAACTTGTCGCTGAGGCCGGCGAGCTTCGGGAAGAGTTCGCAGAAGCGCACGCCGGCGACTCTCGTCGGGATCGTGCCGAACGGTCCGCGGAATTCGAGTGGGGCTTTCGGTTTCGGGTCGAAGGTGTCGAGTTGACTCGGCCCGCCCCAGAGCCAGAGCAGCACGACCGACTTCGCCGAACCGGGTGTCCGGTCGAGGCCGTCTTTGCCGCTGAGCAAATTGGCTAGAGAGAGGCCGAGCACCGAAGAGCCGCCGACTTGGACAAAGGCGCGGCGATCCAGAGTCTGGCACGTTCGCTGAGTCTGTCGGCCTATGTGGAGCACGGCGCAAACTCCGGGAGAGATGGTGGACAATCTAACCGAAATCCCCCTGTGGAGCAAACCGATGACGACGATCACGATCACCGACCCCGCGCTGCTTCAGCAATTGATCGACGCCCGCGGGACCGTGATCCTCTGCGATCCGGCGGGCAACGAACTTCTCACATCGGGGAAGACATTCTGTGACCCTCCCGAAGGGTATGTTCCGCCATTCTCGGAGAATGATATGGTGCGCATGAGTCAGAACCGCGAAGGGCGTCCGCTGGCGGACATACTCCGCGACCTCCGCGAGAAGCATGGAGCATGAACTACGGGGTCATCCGGCGTCCGCGCGCGGAATCGGGTCTGCAACCTTGCCGGCTGGTGGGCTGAGCGCCCGATCCTACAATCCCTCCCATGGCGAAACCGTCGCGAACTCTGATCGTCCTCGGCTGCGGCACATCCGTCGGCGTGCCGATGATCGGCTGCGATTGCCCGGTCTGCACGTCGTCCGATCCGAAGAATTCGCGCACCCGGAGTTCGGTCCTCCTCCGCGTCCCCGCCGGCAATCTGCTCATCGACACCGGCCCTGAACTGCGCATCCAGATGGTGCGCGAGAAGATCCCGGTCGCGCATTCGGTGCTCTACACCCACTACCACGCCGACCACCTCTTCGGCCTCGACGACGTCCGCCTCTTCCCGAAGATTTTGAACGGCCCGCTGCCGGTCTTCTGCACCGCGGAGGTCGAGCGCGTCATCCGGCAGTCGTTCGCCTACATCTTCGGCCGCGAAGCCGAAGCCCTGTCGATGGGCGTGCTGCCGAAGCTCGAATTCCGGCGGATCACGGACGAACCGTTCGCGGTACTCGGAGAATGGGTCACCCCCATTCCGCTGATCCACGGTCGCTTCGATGTCTTCGGCTTCCGCATCGGCGACCTCGGCTACTGCACCGACGTCAACGCGATCCCCGACGCGAGCTGGCCGCTGCTCGCGGGCTTGGACACGCTGATCCTCGATTGCCTGCGACCGGGGGCCGAACACCCCTCGCACTTCGGACTGGCCGGCGCTCTGGGAGTCATCGAGCGGGTGAAGCCGAAGCGGGCCTACCTCACGCACCTGTCGCACCTGTTCGATTCGGGAAGCCCTCCGCCGATGCCACCGCACGTGGAACTCGCATACGATGGATTGAAGATCGAGTTCTAACCCGCAGGCCGACCATGCCCACTCTCGACGCGCTCCGATCCCGCTATGCTGCGAAGGGGCAAGCTCACGTCTTCGAAGGTGCCGACCTTCTGACGGAGACCGAGCGCAGTGCATTCGCTGGGCAACTGGAAAGCGTCGATCTCGAACTCCTCGCCGGACTGTATCGAAAGCGCACCGATCCGGCCGCGGCATTGCCCGATCGATCGTTCATCGAACCGCTGCCGGTCGTCGATGCCGCCGATGTGCCGCCATCCGCGAAGACGGCCGGCGAATTGGCGCTCTGGAACGGGGAAGTCGCGGTGCTGGTCGTCGCCGGGGGCCAAGGGACGCGGCTCGGGTTCGACAAGCCGAAGGGTCTTTTCCCGGTAGGCCCAGTGTCCGGGGCGAGCCTCTTCCAGATTCACGCCGAGAAGGTGCTGGCGCTCTCGTGGAAGTACGAAACGGAAGTGCCGTTGCTTGTGATGACCAGCGATGCCACGCACACCGAGACGGTCGAGTTCTTCCACGAGGAGGGCTTCTTCGGCCTCGCCGAGACGCAGGTGAAGTTTTTCCGACAGGGGACGATGCCGGCGCTCGATGCGGCGACGGGCCGGTTGATCCTCGAAGCGCCCGGCAAGCTCTTCCTCGGCCCGAACGGCCACGGTGGGACGCTGACCGCACTCGCCGATTCGGGGCTGCTCGCCGAACTCGACGCGGCGGGGATCAAGCACCTCTTCTACTTCCAAGTCGACAATCCGCTCGTGAAGATCGCCGATCCGGCGTTCGTGGGACAGCACATCGAGTCACGCGCCGAAGTGTCGTCGAAGGTCGTTTACAAGGAGCGTCCCGAAGAGAAGGTCGGCGTGCTCGCGCTCGTCGACGGCCGCTGCGGGATCATCGAGTATTCCGACATGCCCGCGGAGATGCTCGACGAACGGGGCGACGACGGCGCCCTCGCGTTCCGCGCGGGCAACCCGGCCATCCACATTTTCGACCTCGATTTCCTGAAGCGGATCACCGGAGGGCGGAGGCGGCTCGAATACCACATCGCCAAGAAGAAGGTGCCGTATTACGATCCGGCCACAGGGACGACTGTGACGCCGACCACCGAGAACGCGCTGAAGTTCGAGCTGTTCGTGTTCGATGCGCTGCCGCTCGCGGACCGCTGGCTCGCGGTGCAGACCCTTCGCAAGGAAGAGTTCGCCCCGCTGAAGAATGCGACGGGCGCCGACTCGCCCGATTCGGCACGGGCGCTAATGATCGCCCAAGCCCACCGCTGGCTCGGAATGTCCCCGGGTTCGACGGCCGTGGAGATTTCCCCGCTGTTCGCACTCGACTCGGATGAAGCCCGGTCGAAAATTCCGCAAGGTTTCAACCCGAAGGAACCGACGTATCTGAGCGAGAAATGATTCCAGCGCAGATCCACCCACCCCCGCGTGGAATCATTTCGAATCTCTGGTAGAAGCAATGCGCCGCAACGACTTGCGTCCGATTTCTGCATGGATCGGGCCCGTCGAAATCATTCGGATCCTCCAGCTTCAGGTTTTCAGACATGCTCCACGCGATGATTATGGCCGGCGGCGGCGGGACGCGCTTCTGGCCCCGCAGCCGGAACGCCCGGCCGAAGCAATTCCTCAACTTCAGCGGCGAGCGCTCGCTCCTCCAGAGCACCCTCGACCGCATCGCGCCCGTCGTGCCGCCGGAGCGCTGCTGGGTCGTCACCGGCGCCGCGTACATCGAGGAGACCGCATCTCAGTTACCAGAATTGGGGCGGGATCGCATCGTCGCGGAACCGCTGCGGCGCGACACGGCCCCCTGCGTCGGACTCGGCGCGGCCCTCATCGCTAACACCGATCCCGATGCCACGATCATCGTGATGCCGGCCGATCACCTCATCGAACCGGAGCGAGAATTCCAGCGCGCGGTGAACGCGGCCGAGCAATTCGCCGAGGAGTTTCCGCACGCGCTCTTCACCTTCGGCATCCCGCCGACCTTCCCGAGCACCGGCTACGGTTACATCCACCGGGGAGCGAAAGCGTCCGAG
>JAYVTJ010000613.1:0-2850 GCA_043774415.1 Fimbriiglobus sp.
GGCGGCGGGCACAGCCGACTCATCGCCGATGCGATCGGGCCGACGGGTCGGCTGTTGTGTCTCGATCAAGATCGGACGATGCTCGCCCTCGCGGCGCCCAGGCTCGCGGGGTTGCCGGTCGAGCTGATCCCGGCGAACTTCGACCAACTGGCCGAGGTGCTGCAGAATCGGGGTATCGAGAAAGTCGATGGCGTCTTCGCCGATCTCGGGTTCAGCTCGGATCAGATGGACGACGCCGGGCGCGGGCTGAGCTTCAAGAACGTCGGGCCGCTCGATATGCGGATGGATGGCCGCAGCGGCGTCCCCGCCGCCGATCTCGTGAATCGGATGAGCGAAGCGGGACTGGCCGACCTGATTTACGAGTACGGCGAAGAGCGCCTCAGCCGGCGGATTGCGAAGCGGATCGTGGAACGGCGCACGGCGAAGCCGTTCGAGACGACGGAGGAACTCGCGAGTGCGGTGCGGAGCTGCGTGCCGCGGAGCGGCGGGATCGACCCGGCGACGCGGACGTTCCAGGCGCTGCGGATCGCGGTGAACGACGAACTCGGGGCGCTCGACCGATTGCTGGCGCTGCTGCCGAAGGTCGTGCGGCCCGGCGGGCGGGTCGGGATCATCAGCTTCCACTCGCTCGAAGACCGGCGCGTGAAGGTGGCGTTCAAGGGCTCGCCGCTGTGGGAGAGTCTGACGAAGAAACCCGCGGAAGCGGACGACGACGAGGTGGCGCGGAACCCGCGGGCACGGAGTGCCAAGCTGCGGGTGGCGAAGCGGATCGGATGAACGATCAAGGAGTTCACGGATGAACGAGCCGAGCAAGACCCCGTTCGAGCCGATCCCGATGCCGGGGCTGCCCGCGATGCCGGCGATCCCGGATCTGCCCGCGATCCCCGACATGCCGCGGCCGTCGTTCAGCCGCTCCGCGAATCCGCCGCTGCCGCCGCCGATCCCGCGCCGGCCGCTGATGATCGAAGACGAGAAGCCGAACCCGTTTCTGCTGCCGCAGGGGATCGCTCCCGAAGCGCCGCACGCCCCGCTGCCGCCGGCGCCACTCGCCCCCGCCTCGGGCGGCGCGGTGAGCTGGCTCAAGCCGAGTCGGGCGAAGGGCGTGGTCTTCGCGGGCCTCGCGAGTTTGGGGATCGGCGCCTTCGGGTTGAACGCACTGTTTCCGACGCCCGCCCACGAAGCGCCGAAGGGTGAAGCGATGGCGCAACACCCCCTTTTGCCGCCGATGGGGAAGGGATTCGGTAACGCCGAACCGACGCCGAAGGTGATCGAAGAGCGACCCGCCCTCGAGGTGCCGGCGCTGCTTCCGCGCGAACTCGTGGCGCAGGCCGATGATCCGTGGGCCAAAAGCCCGGCGATCAAGCTCGTCGAAGGGACGACGCCGATCACCGTGCCGCTCGCGGTTCCGCCGATTCCCGAAGCGACGCCCGGCCCGCTGACCGTGCCACTCACTGTGCCGGAAGTGAAGCCGCTGACCGTCCCCGGCCTGCCGCCCGTGAACATCGATCCGGTACCGGAGCCGATCGTTCCGAAGATCAATTTGACGCCGAAGGGCGAGCCGAAGCTTCCGCCGCCGGCGATCATTCCCTTCGAAGAGCCGCAGCCGATTCCCGTATCGCCGCTGCCGACGCCGATCACTGCGCCCGATCCGAAGATCGCGCCCACTCCAGTTCCCGTGACCCCGATACCGATTACTCCCGTGACCGTAACTCCGGTTCCGGTGACCCCGGTTCCCGAACCGAAGCGAGTCGAACCGGGGCCATTCCCGCTGCCATTGCCGGTGCCCGTCGAGAAGTCGGCTCCGGTCGATGCGAAGACCGATTACGATGTGGACATCCACAAGCTGAAGGCGGGCGATACCTACGCCATCATCAGCGAGAAGTTCTACGGCACGGCGGGTTACGCGGGTGCTCTGCGCAGCTACAACGACGGCCTCGAACTCGCCCGGATACGCGACGTGCAGGTGCCGCCGATGCACATCATCAAGAAGTTCGGAACGGGTCGCGACGCGACGGATGCGCCGCGCATCCTCCCCGTCGGCGTGCTGCAGGATCCGGGGATGGTGGCGCCGCCCGGCATCGAGCGCGACATCCAGTGGGGCACCCCCGGCAGCCGAAAGACGGACAAGCCGAGCGACGGCGGGGTGAACTGGCGGTGAGGTCGAAAGCGACCCAGCGACGTCGCACATCTCGCCCCACTGCCCGGCAGTGGGGCGATTTCGTTTTTCATCCCATACCACCCGCGAAACATCCCCCCTCGCGGATCGTCTACACTGGAGACTCCATCCGGACCCCGAGAACTCCCGCCATGTTCTTCCCCCTCTGCGCGGCCGTGCTGGTGCTCGGCGCCGAACCCGCGAAGCCATCGTCGGCCAAGGAGGCGCTCCAGCCCTTCAACGGACTCATCGCCCAGTGGAAGGGCACCGGCTACCCTGAGGGCACCCGCGAGGAGCGGGCCAAGGGCTTCTGGGTCGAGAAGATCGACTGGAGCTGGCAGTTCAAAGGGGACGACGCCTGGCTGAAACTGACCATCGCCGACGGGAAGCACTTCAAAGGCGGGGATCTCCGCTACCTCGCCAAGACTCAGCAGTTCGAACTGACGCTGACCGCCCTCGACAAGAGCGAGCAAGTATTCGTCGGCCAACTCGCGATCGGGAAGCAGAAGGAGACCGTACTGAGCCTGGAGCGTGCGATCGGTTCCGAGGTGCAGCAGATCACCTTCACGCTGCTCCACAGCAATCGCTACCTCTACCAGCTCGCGGCCAAGCCGAAGGAGGCGAAGGCCTTCACGCGCCTCTGGCAGGTCGGGGCGACGAAAGAAGGCGAGCCGTTCGCGGAACTGAACAAAGGG
>JAYVTJ010000614.1:0-3713 GCA_043774415.1 Fimbriiglobus sp.
CGACGGCAAGACCTTCGAGCCGATCGAGTATCTCGTCGTGGAAGTGCCGACGGAGCACTCGAACTCGGTGATGCGGCTCGTGCTCGAGCGCCAGGGCGAGTGCGAGAAAATGGAGAACCACGGGACCACGACCCACATCGAGTTCTTCATCCCGGCCCGCGCGCTCATCGGCCTCCGGACGCGCATGATGACCGCGACTCAGGGCACGGCAATCCTCCACCACAACTTCCACGAGTACCGCCCGCTGAAATCGGCCATCCCCGGCCGCTCCCTCGGCGTGCTCATCAGCCTCGAAACCGAGAAGGCGACCGCTTACGCGATGGACGGCCTCCAGGATCGCGGCAGCCTCTTCTGCCATCCGCAGGAGGCGGTCTACGGCGGCCAGATCGTCGGCGAGCACTGCCGGGAGAACGACCTGACCGTGAATGTGACCCGCAAGAAGCCGCTCACGAACATGCGGGCATCGGGGTCGGACAAAGCGGCGGCGCTGAAACCGGCGCGCGAGTTCAGCATGGAAATGGCCCTCGAATATATCGAGGACGACGAGCTGGTCGAAATCACGCCGAAGGCCATCCGGATGCGGAAAGTCTTCCTCAGCGAAGGCGAGCGCAAACGCGGCGGCCGCGGCAAGTAGGCCGCGATGAAAGCGTTCCCTTTCCTAATCCTGTTCGCGGTCGGCTGCACGCGGCCGCTGCAGGATCTCACGCCGACACTCCCTCCGAAACCAGCTCCCCCTTTACATGCTGGCTCGGCCAACCCGCCCACCGGCTCGATAGGTGGACGGGTCATCTGGTCCGGTGACCCCCCCGATCCGCAGCCGATCAGCGGCCTCATCAGCACTGGCGACGGCCCCCCGCGCTGGGGCCGGATGCCGAACCACCTCGCGCCGAAGATCGATCCGAAGTCGGGTGGGTTAGTCTATGCCCTCGTCTATCTGAAGGAGTTCGACGCGGAGCTGGCCAAGCCGTGGCCATATGAACCGCTCCGCATTGAACAGCGCGACCGGGCGATCTCCGTGAAGCAGGGAACTCGCACCGGGCGAATCGGCTTCGTCCGCGTCGGCGAGCCGTTCGACTTGGTCTCGCTCGATGAAGACTACCAGATGCTCCGCGCCCGCGGCGCCGGCTTTTTCACCCTACCCTTCCCCGCACCGAACAAGCCGCTGACGCGCACGATCGACACGGCGGGTCGCACGGAATTCACGAGTGCGGCCGGATACTTCTGGAGTTCCGCCGACGTGTTCAGTTGCGAGCACCCGTACTACACCACCACCGACGACGCCGGACGCTTCACCCTCGACGGCGTCCCGCCGGGCAAATACACGCTCGTCGCCTGGCATCGCAATTGGAAGCTCGAGCACTTCGAACGCGATCCCGAGACCGGGAAGATCATGCGGCTGCTCTTCGCCGAACCCTTCCGCGCCGAGCGTGGATTGAAGGTGGAGGCCGGGCGAACCGAGGTCGAAATGAATTTGCCCAAGTGAGAACGCCGCCATGCTGATCTACCCCGCCATCGATCTCCTCGGCGGACGCTGCGTCCGACTCCGCCAGGGCGACTATTCGCAGTCGACCGTCTTCTCCGACGACCCCGCCGCCGTCGCCGCCGAGTGGGTCCGCCAGGGAGCCGACCGGCTGCACGTAGTCGATCTCGACGGGGCCAAGCGTCGCGAACCGGTCAACGGCGATGCGATCCGCAGGATCGTCGAAGCGGCCGGCGTGCCGGTCCAACTCGGCGGCGGCATCCGCAGCGTCGAGCACCTCCAAACCGTATTCGGTTGGGGCGTCCGCTGGGCCGTACTCGGCACCAAAGCCCTCCAAGATCCTCCATGGGTCATCGCGATGGCCCGCGAATACCCCGGCCGCATCGTCCTCGGCCTCGATGGCCGCAATGGATTCGTCGCCACCGAAGGTTGGCTCGAAACATCGAGCACGAAGGCCACCGACTTGGCGAAGCTCGTCGAGGCGGCCCCGCTCGGGGCGGTCGTCTACACCGACATCGCCAAAGACGGCATGATGATCGGGCCGAACTTCGAGGAGCTTTCCGAAATGCGCCGGGCCACGACAACCCCGGTGATCGCCTCCGGCGGCGTGACGACGCTCGACCAAGCGAAGCAACTCGCCGAGGCCGGGACGTACGCCGCCATCGTCGGCCGCGCGCTTTACGAAGGGACGGTCGCGCTGCCCGATCTGCTGAAACTTTCCCGCGGGGCTTAGCGGTTCCCCAACGGCTGCGCTTGCCGCGCCGTTGCACTTCTGGCACTCTGATACAATCGGTGTCCTCCCACAAGTCCGCGAGACCGTCGAATGGAAGCCGTCGGAAAGTTCTACACGGGCGAGTGGTTCTTCGCGATCCCCATGACGCTCATGACGTTCATCGCCTTCGCGCTCGTCATCTGGCGTTGGTTGCTGAACGTGAACAGCAATTCGAACTTGGACACGCTCCTCGCCGAAGTGCAGTTGAATCTCAAGGAGAAGGGGCCGAAGGCGGCGCTCAACTATTGCCGCGAGGAGAAGGGGCTGATCCCGAGCCTGCTCTACGTCGCCGGTCTCGAAGCCGCCGAGCAGGGCGTCGCCGCGATGCGCCGGAGTATGGCGAGCGCCGTCGAACTCGAAATCCTCCCGAGGCTGAACTTCCTGCTCGCGCCGATCCTCGCCATCGCCAAGATCAGCACGATGGTCGGCCTCCTCGGCACCGTTATCTCGATGATCAACACCTTCAACAACATCTCGAAGGATTCGGGCAATCCGTCCGGCGTCACGAGCCAGGCCGGATCCATCGGCCTCGCCCTCTTCGCCACCGCGCTCGGCTTGCTCACGGCGATTCCGCTGGTTTTCTGTCACGTACTCTTCAAGGCATGGATCGTAAAGTTCGAAACGAAGATGAAGATCGCGAGTCAGAAGCTCATCACGCTCGTTATCAATGCGAAGAACAATCCGGAACCCGAAGCTGCGGACGACGAAGCCGAGGATGAAGACGACCGCCGGTCCTCGAAGAAGCGCGGCGCGAAAATGCGGTGATCCGATTGTTTGGAGTACGAGCCAGTGCCGGTTGCGGAACGACGAGGGCTGAAATTTAAGCTGGCAAATATCTGACATGCATAAAGGACAGCCCATATCGGAGCCCCCGACGGGAATGCGAGAAGCGTTCGACACCCTTTTCATTACGCCTATCGCGTCGCACTGCTGGGGGTCGTGCCGTAGCCGGTCGCACTGGGTTGATCTGGAGGGATGGCAGGACTCGATTGCGGGGCCAATTTCGGCCATCTCAAACTGCGGTGACTGTGAGTACGTCTATTCGCGGAACGACTGGTACTTCGCACAGGTAAATGATCCTACGAGTCTGCTGATACGGCTGATGGAGTGGCACTCCGGTTTGGCGACGGGGGTCGAGAACTTCATTCCCGTCACACCGGATGAGGCTGCCGATAAGGACTTCATGAGATCGCTTGTCTGTCGGATGCAAGAGTTGGTCGAGCAAGCATGCGCTGTCGAGCAGGCTCGCTGGCAAGCCGCAAAGTAAGGGCAATAACAACAAGCGGGATGAACGATGGCTTCGCGCGGGGAAAGCTTCGACGTCTTCTTGCTCGTCGCCGACACGGTGTACAAGGGCGTGCCCTACCACGTCGTCTGCGGTTGGGTCGAGCAGGGCCGCGCCAACGCCGACGACAAGCTCCGCCCCGCCGGTTCGACCGCCCCCTGGCTGCGCATCGGCGA
>JAYVTJ010000615.1:0-6789 GCA_043774415.1 Fimbriiglobus sp.
TAGACCACACCGCGGAACGACGGCTTGCGCCGGTTCACGCCGGTCTCGTTGAGTACGACGGGGGTGCCCGGTTGCAGGCGGTTCGGCGGCAGGCGCTCGCTGCGGATCGAACGCGTGAACGTGAGCAGCAATCGACCGCCGAGACCGAATTCCGATTCGCGCAGGATCAGTCCGCCGAGCGCGGCGCCGCGGAGCAGACCCGTTTCGCTCAACGCCGCTTTGCGCGCGGCTTCCTGCTCCGCGGCCGCTTCGAGATCGAGCAGCGCGGAGAGCTTGGCGAAGTGCGGCGAAGCGAGCGGGGCGCGGGGCATATTGTCCTCACACCAGCGCCAGCGCGAGCGCTTCGCGCGCCGTTGCCACGGGTTTGATTTCGATAACGGCCTTCACCTCCGCAGACAGTTCCCCCATGACACTCGCATTCGCGGCGGGGATCACCACGGTCTTCCGGCCGGCCTTCACCGCCGCCGCGATCTTGTGGACCAACCCGCCGACGGCGCCGACTTCGCCGTGCAGCGCCACCTCGCCGCTGAACGCGAACCCCGGCTTGATCGCGCGGTTCGACAGCGCCGACACCATGCCGACGAGGAACGCCAAGCCCGCCGAGGGGCCGTCCTTCGGCTCGGCGATCTTCACGAGGTGTACGGCCACCATCTGCGTCTTCAGCCGCTGCTCGGGGATGCCGAACTCGCGGAAGTTCGCGCGGATGAGGTTGTACACGGCGCGCACGGAGTCCTTCAGCGACGAACCGTGCAGGCCGGTCACTTCCAAGCCGCTCGACCCGTTCAGCGCCGATACTTGGATGAGGATCGTATCGCCGCCGAGTTCGCGCTCGCCCTTCGTGAGCACCGCCAACCCGGTCACGGCGCCGACGACCGCTTCCGTGTTCGACCGGTCGGCGACGGCCGTCACCGCCTTCGCCTGAAGGTCCTGCGCCGAGTGGTGCGTCACCGTGGCCGGCGCAATCAGGCGCGGCTTGAATTCGCCCGAGGCGATCACGCACAACTGCTGATGGACGCGCTGCCGCAACTCGCCCGCGAACTCCACGACGGCCAGCAGTTCCGGTTCGGTCCACTGTCCGTTCGGGTGGAGGATCTTCAGCAGTCCCGACGACAGCCATTCGACGGCGGTCTGATCGCGCCGGGTCAAGCCCGCGTGCATCGGCACGGCGCGCACGGCATCGACGAACGAATCCTCGCGCAGCTTCACGAGCACTTCGCCGAAATAATCGATGACGAACCCGACGCCCGTGGCCACCGACGCCGGGGTGATTTTGGGCACCTCCCAGCCGGGGATGTAGCCGTGCATGCGGTCGTGGAACGCGCTGTCGAGGAGCTTCTCCGGCAGGGGTTCGAGCAGGTGCTCGTACTTCGGGTGCGGCTGGGTTCCTTCAACGTCGATGTTGCCGGCGAACATGAGGCTCGCATCGGACGAGAACGCGAACGACCCGCGCGAGAACTGGCCGCTCTCCATGAAGTCCTTGAGCGTCGAGACGGTCTCGTCGCCGTCGAGCACGGTGTGCGCGATCTCGTCGAAGACGATGACCTTGCGGGTGCCGAGGATGCCGACCTGCCTCGTGGCGAGGTTGATGAAGAGGTTCGCCGGGGTCGTCTTGCCGCCGGAGATCGTGAAGACGCGCGGCGACAGATTGCGAAGCAGAAAGGTCTTGCCCGTCTGGCGCGGGCCGAGTTCCATGAGGTTGACGTTGCGCTCGACGAGCGGCACCATCCGCGCGAACAGCAGCATCTTCGTGCGGAAGTCGGGGAAGGCGCTGGCCGAGTACCCGGCCGATTGCAGCATCAGCCCGGCCCACTCGTCGGTGGTGAATTGCGCCCGCGATGCGCGGTACGCTGCGAGGTCGGGCGGGCCGACTTGGAACGGCGTGAACGCGGTCAGTTCGTTAGGAGTTTCGGCATCGGTCTCGGGGGCGTACTTCACTTTCGCGGTGCCCCACAGGCCGCCGAGCAAGAGGCCGGGGTTCGCTTCCGTGAGCGCCGCCGCGACGCGGACCCTGATGTCGCCGAGCGCCGGCACCCGCGCCAGCCGCTGACCGGTTTGGAGGTTCACGCGCACTTCGATGGCATCGATCAGCGTCACTTCGCCGCGCGAGAGGAGCTTGTCCTTCAGCAGTTCGCGGCGGTCCATGTCGGGGAGCAGTTCGGCGATCTTCGCCTGGATGCCGGCGATGTCGGCCTTCCACGTCTCGGGCTTCACGTACTTCGCGATGAGGTATTCCGAGACGTACCGAGGCAGCCGGTTGAACGCCGCGGCGGAGGCGAGCGACTTCACGACGACGTTGTCGCCCAGCAGGCCGTGGGCCTTCTTGTCGAGTTCGGCCAGCGGGTGTTCGTCGAAGAGGGCCATGCGTCAGGCTCCGAATACGTCGTCGAGGTCGGGGTTGTGGCGGAGGTCGGCGGGTGGCGCCGGCGCGGCCGGGGCATCGAGGGGTTCGCCGAACGGCTCGATCAATTGCAGCGCGGCCCGGCGGAGGTCGGCGCGCTTGGCCTCGGCCATCGCCGCGAACTCGGGCCCGAGCGCCGCGGCTTTGGCGGGGTCGGCGCGCTCCGTGAGCAGGAGGAACCGCCGGCGGATGAGTTCGGCGGAGAGCGGGGCGGCGGGGTCGATTCCGAGGATGGAGCGTGGTTCGTTCGCCGGACGCGCAAGCGACGGTTGCGGTGCGGGCGCAGGAGCGACCGGTGCTTCAGACGACTCCGAACGGACACCGTCGCTTGCGCGTCCGGCTAACGGAGCAGGGGACACCGAGATTTCGAGGGCCGACGCTATGCGGATGAGAGCTTCGACCTCGCGTGCGTTTCGATCACCCGACGCATCGACAATTCTCTCTGCGGCGGAGTATAGACTCTTTCGTTCTTTCGGTGATGTTAGCCGACGAATCTCCGCAATGGTTTCATCTTCGTCGGGATCATCCTTCTCGGTCTGTTCCATCAAAGGATCGATGAATCGGAGGAGCGTGGTGTCATGCCCGAATGCCGATGCGAGCAGATCCCGCACCCTCTGGCGCTCGGACTTGGCGATCCGTCCATCGGCACGGGCGATGACCAAAGCGAAAGCGCAGTATGCCTTCAGCTTGGGAAGATGGAGATGCTGACTTCCGGCCGGAAGGACCGGGGGACTCGACTGTTGCAAGGCTTGTCGAAAGATGTCGCCCGATTCCGTGCCTGGGTTCACGGTTTGAGCCGAGATCACTTCGTCGGATGATATCCGTATCGACGGCCCGATCGGCGCTTCGGCGAATGGTTTGGATTTGTGAGCTGATGCCCCGCTTGCACCGTCGGGCAAAGGGCGATCCAAGATTTCAACTGTGAGACCCGGCACGTCGCCCTGATTCAAAAGATGATTCCAGAAAGTTATATCGTCCGCGAGCACTTCCAAAGGATGCATCGCTGCAATGGAATCTTCAATGACCGCATTCTTTTGTAGCCGTGCATCGTTTTCGGCCCGATCTGCGGCCGACATCTCGGCCCAGAGCCGACGATACTCTTGCCCTTCCGGACAAGCTCCCGTTTCGAACCTCCCTTTGGCATCGGCCCACAGTTTCGATACGGCGAAATGCAATTCCAGCGCCTTCTTGGGGCCGATATTGTAAATCCGAGTGTAATCATACCCGACAAGGTGGGCTAAGGTTGGAAGTCCGCTGCTCAGAAGCATGTTCACCGTGCCACGACCAATTCCAGGATACCCTTCGATGGCCGAGGCAGGGATCGACTGCAGGTGTCGCGAGAACAGGTCGTTGTAGTAAAAGGCCGCTTTCGACTGAGTCTCGTTGAATCGGTCGGGCTGCTCGATCTCGGATCGGAGTTCTCCGACCCTGTTGCGTACGCGATTTCGCCAGAGGCATGCTGCGGAGTGTCTGAATTTCCAGTAGTAAAATCCCAGTACGGTCAACGGCGTCAGCACGACAATCAGCGTGAATGCGTAAAGGAAGTTCACCATGTCTGTTGGACCGAAGAGGGGTGGCGATGGCACTAGATTGGTTTACGGACAAACCCGAGTGCTTACGACATCGCCGGGCGGCGCGATCAGCAGGAACAGGCCGAGGAGAACGTACTTCATGTGGAGTTGATTTACGGACCGGCCGGGCGGGAACGTCTTCCCGTGGCGGCAAGTTTCCCAACTTGCCAGTGAGATCCATAAGGGATAATACGGATATCGCCCGACCGTGCGGTGAGTCGTTCGCGTCTTACCAATCCGTCAAAGATGTTCTTGACTGGCAAGTTGGGAAACTTGCCGCCGCGGGATGAGACTTGCCCTCGTCCTACTTGGCCCCGACCACCCGCGTCGCTTGCTCCTCGCGGAGCGGCTGCGATAGATAGTCCGCCTTCACTTCGGCCCGCACGCGGGCATCGCCGGCTTTCGCGGCTTCCACTTCCAGATACATCGTCGCGCTGCCGCCGGGGGGGATCTCGAGCACCGTCGGATAGATGACGCGCTTCCCTTCGGGCCGCACGGCCTTCTTGTCCGCGTCCGTCGCCGTGATGTTGCCGTACTCCTCGGGCACATCCACCGTCACGATGACCTGCTTCGCCGGACCGGTGCCGCGGTTGCGCACGATGACCTTGTACGCGGCGCGGCGGCCGACGGGGACACTGCTCGCGGGTTCGGCGAGTTCGAGCGTGAGCGCCGGTTGACCGACGACACCCACGGCCCATTCGCCCTTTGCCGTCAGCCCGCCCTTCTCGGCATCGGGCGTCGGCCGGCTCGTCGCGGTCGCCACGATCTTCTCCGGCTCGGCCTGCTTGCCCGCCGTCACGCTCAGCTTGAACGTCTTTTTCTCGCCCGGGGCGAGACTGGCGAGCTGCCAGGTGGCGCCATCGCTCGCGGCCGGAATGGTGCCGGCGCTGTCGGCCTGCTTCGCCGTGAGCGCCCGCGGCAGCGTGGCCTTCACCGCGATGTTCGCGAGCGCCACTTCGCCGGAGTTCGTGAGGCGAACTTCGTAGGTGCCGTCTTCGCCCGGCACGAGCTTGTCGGCCCCGAACACGGCGACGACGAGTTCCGAGCGGCGCACGTCGAAGGCCGTCTCGCCCGCTTCGCGGAGTCCGCCGTCGCCCGTCACGCTGATGCGGACCTTCTGCTTGCCGGCTTGCCGGGCGATCAGCGGCACGTCCATCTTCTTCGTCTGCCCGGCCGGGATGGTGCCGACTGTCACCTCGATGTCAGTCTTGCCCGTGTCGTGCTCCAGACCCGCGTCGAAGCTGACCCACGCCGTGGCATTCTCGATGGGCACGCCGCCGGTGTTCGTGACGCTGAACTTCGCGGGGACGCGCTCGCCGACGGCCGCGGTGACGGGCGGATCGACGGCGAGCTTCAGCCCGGCGGTCCCCACTTCGAGCGAGCCCGAGGCGCGGGCGTTCAGCCCATCTTCGGTGTTGGCGTAGGCCGTCGTGGTGAAGTTCCCTTTGCGCGTCGGCTTCACGAAGACGCGGAACTCCTGCTTCTTCCCGGCCGCGATGCTCCCGCTCGTCCACGACACATCGCGGGCCGTACGGACGCTCGGCGTCGGGTCGGCACCCACGATTTCCAGCCCATCGGGAATCTTCGCTTGGACGTTCACGGGGGAACTCTCGGCGCCGCCGGGGTTCGAGGCGATCACGCTGATGCTGCTCTCGCGATCTTGGCCGGCGACCTTTGGCCCTTCCACGCTCACCGCAAGCTGCGGCGCCGCCCACTCGACAGTGGTCATCGTGCGGCCGACGACGGTGCCGGGACCGAAGCCATTGGGGTCGGGCTTCAAGATTTCGATGGCGATGTTCGTCTTGCCGGCCGTGGCGCGGGGTTGGACGATGCGGACACCGGCGCGACCGTCGGGATCGGCGCCGACATCGACTTCGCTCTGCCCGGAGCGCGCCCCGGCGACGACGCCGGCACCCGTGCTCGGGATCAACTCGGCCGGTGCCCCGGAGACGATGCGATAGCGCACCTTCACGTCGGCGGGGTTCAACCCCGCTTGTTCCGCGAGCCTCGTGATCGTGGTGTTCATCGCGGTTTCGCCGCCGTAGCGGGCGGTGGCGGGCGGAGGGAAGGAGAACTCGGTGTCGCTCCAAGTGAGCTTCACGAACGCCCGGCCTTTCTCCCAATCGAAGACTTCCGGCGCGTACACGGTCACGGTCGTTTCGCCGGGCACGGGCGAACTGATGACGCACCAAGACTGCCCCGGGAGAATCGTGAAGTCGTCCTTCGAGTCCTTGTTGCCGCGGGTGATGCAGTGTTCGAGGTAGTCGGTGTAGCTGACGGCGTACTTGTTATCGACCTTGTACCCACGGCCGTGCGACCAGCCCGATTCGTCCACTTCGACGATGCTGCCGGGGCCTTCGAGCACCCATTCGACGCGGCGACCGCGGCGCGGTTGGCCGTCCTTGTCGTACACGGAGGCGATCAGCACCTGCTGGGTTTTCGTGGCGTTGGTGCAGCTCGTCGGCGTGACATCGACGCGGACGGCTTTGGGATCGAAGTTCTTGAAGTAGCTGCGGCCGGGGGGTTTGGCGTGCGTGCGCTCGATGGCGCCGCCGAAGCCGAAGCTCGGGAGGTAGGTCGGGCTGTAGGCGCAGCCGAGACCGCAGGCCAGCAGCAAGGCGACGGACAATTTCAGGAAACCGCGAAGCATGAGGGCGCACTCCCGGGACGCGACCGGGGCGATACCCGCAAGCCGGGGAAGGGTGCAAGCCGAAGTGGCGGAGGGGGTGCGCCAACGGATTCTGGCAGTCAGGCGGCGAGCCAGTATTCGGTCCACTGATCGGAGTAGGTGAGGCAGCAGAGTTCGGCCATGCGGTTGGC
>JAYVTJ010000616.1:0-7762 GCA_043774415.1 Fimbriiglobus sp.
GACTCTGTATGTCCGGCTCGGAAGAAGCGCCAACGTCCGGGCGTTGCCGTCGTTGTCATCGGCATCGCCCGCGCCCCGCCGGTCATGCCGATGAACCGCTTCGCCCTTCTGGTCCTCCTGCTAGTCGGACCCGCGACCGCCATCGCCGCCGATGGACCGAAGCCGCCGCGCGACCCGCAGTATGCGGACACCGCCATCGGGGAACTGCTCGATGCCAACGGGGGCAATATCCCTGCGACCGGTGTCCAACTCGTCGCGGCATTGGCGAAGCTCGGCGACTTCGTCCAGCTCGCCATCCCCTTCTCGGCCGTCGATGTCCATTCGGGGCTGACGCATCCGCGCGTCGTCTTCGCCCCGCGACCCTCCTCGCATCCGGTTCCGGTGCCGGTCGCAGCTCCGGCTGCGGCTCAGAATTTCAGGTCCGGCGGGGGAGGGTCCAGCGGCGGAGGTGGCTGGGGCGGATCGTCACCGCGTCCGGCCCCGCGCCCCGTCCCGCATCCGGCTCCGCAACCACCGAAGCCGGTGATCGCGGAACACCCTTCGCCCCTCGGGCAGAAGCCCGCGGCCCAGCCGAACCTCGAAGGGCGTTTGTTCCTCGCGGCCAACACCGAAGTGCAGGCCGGGCGACCGGTCGTGAAGTCGGTCGAGTTCCTCTCGTGGAATTCGAGCCGGTTCCGATACGACTTCGGCGTGATCGAAGGCCTCGGGGGCGGGACGCCGGTGCTGAAAGTGCTCGACGGCACGCGCTGCTTCAGTTGCCATAAGAATCGCGGGCCGATCCTCGGCGAAGCGCCGTGGTCGAACAGCATGCACAGCGAAAGTGTGCGCGCGGCCGCGAAAGCCGTGCTGAAGTTTCCGAACGAATCCGACGACAGGGGCAACGAGGACGCCTCGCGACCGCCGCTCGAGACCATCGACGGGATCGCATACCTGAAGCCGCAGGCCGTCGAGGTCGATGCCGCGATCCGGCAGGGCGCGGAGCGACTGCGCGAGCGCGCCGCGATCGAACGCCTCGTCAAGACGGAGAGCGGCCGGCAGGTGCTCGCGGTGCTGTTCAACGCACTGGCGAGCCGCAAGCCGATCGGCGACGACAAAGCGCTGCGCGAGGAGACGAACCGGATCGACCTCGGGAAGTTCTTCGCGGAAGACATCGCCGCGCAGAAGGCCGCGCCGTCGAATCGGCTGCTCGACTTCAAGCCGGCGGGTACCTCGACTCTCGCGCGTTACGATGAGGCCCGTGCCGACGACGATGCCGGGTTGCCGAGCGCCCATCAGCCGAGCAATCCGAAGGCGTTCGCCCGGACCGTCGCCAATGCGCAGCACGCCTCGGACGCGCTGACGATGCTGGGGCTGGCCCGCGCCATCGGGCTGAGCGAGAGCGACCGGCGCTTCCTCGCCGCGGCGCTCGATGAGGCCGGGCGCCGGCTCGCACCGCCCGGTTCGACCCCGCCCGCGCCGGCCGGACTCGCGAAAGAGATCTTCGCCGGGTCGGGCTTCGCGGATGTCTTCAAAACCGGAATTCTCCCCGATCGCGACGACTTCAAGGATCGGTTCGTGACGGCTCTGCAGGACATCGCGAACGGGCGGAACGAGTCGGCCCGATTGCACTTCGCGCGGTCGACGTACGCGAGTGCGCCCAAGCGCGATCCGAACGCCGCCGCCAAACCGGAGAAGCTTCTGATCCCCTCGCATGCCTGCTTGGCCTGCCACGATGTGCGCCGGGCGAAGCCGGCCGCGTTCAACCCGATCCCGGCGCTGGCGTTCGATCCCTTCGACTCCGTCGGCCGCGCCGCGTGGGTGAAGTCCGCCGACCGCGCCAAGCGAATCCAAGTCCTCACGCGACTGGTGCAGCGCATGGGCACCGACCGGGACATGCCACCCGAGGACTCCCGCGAAGCGGACGCCTTCCGGGGCAAGGAATTCGACGCGGTGAAGGAGTGGCTGGCCGCGGAATTGAAAAAGGCGAAGGGGTGAGGTCGCCGGAGGGAGAACGAGATGTGCAATGGCCCGGCGGACGCCCTCTGGGCTGCCGCGGCGACGATGGCAGACATGGGACACTCCGATCGGCACGGTGTCTGCTACTCTAACGCCCGTATCCCGTGAGGGAATCGCCTCTCCGCAAGTCCGCCACCGCCTTCAGCCTCCCGGTTCCCGCTGGCGGCCGTTGACCCCCGTGTTACGATGCGGGTATGGATCTCCCCGCGCTGCTCTCGCGTCTCGGCGCCGACCCGGATTACCCGGTCGATCTGGCCGAATTGAACTTCCGCTTCGCGGCCGAGGTCGACGACCCCGAGCTCGATCTGCCCGTCTACCTCTCGAAGCTCGACGACTTCGCCGAGCAACTCGCTCCGCGCCTGCACCGCGCCGGCTCGCTCGAAGACCGCGCCATGGAACTCGGCCACTTCCTCTTCGAGGAGCAGGGCTTCGCGGGCAACACCGAGCACTACTACGACGCCCGCAACAGCTTCCTCCACGAAGTGCTCGACCGCCGCCTCGGCATCCCGATCTCGCTCTCGGTGCTGGCCATCGCCGTCGGCGAGCGCTGCGGATTGGCGATGTCCGGCATCGGCCTGCCGGGGCACTTCATCGCGAAGGTGAGCGAGGGCGACGACGAGGTGCTCTTCGACCCGTTCCACGGCGGCGCGCTCCTCACGCCCTCGGGGTGCAGCGAACTCGTGAGCGCGGTCGTCGGCGAACCGTACGCGATCACGGCGACCAATTTGAAGGCGACCCCGCCCGGCATCATCGCCATCCGGATGCTGAACAACCTGAAGGCGGTCTACTTGCAAGGGGCGCAGTTCGAGCCGGCGGCGCAGGTGATCGAGTGGCTGATCCTGCTGAACCGGAACGATCCGACTCAGTACCGCGACTTGGGCGTGGCGCTCGTCCATGGCGATCAGCCCGGCCGCGCGATCGACCCGCTGACGCGCTATTTGCAGGCATCGCCGGATTCGGTCGATGCGCCCGTGGTGAAGAAGTTCCTCAGCGCCGCGCGAAGGAATGTGGCGCAGTGGAATTGATCCGCTTTGTAGGTCGTGGCCGAGTCTTCGAGGCCCGACATCGGCGACGACGGCTTATCCGCATCACGTTTCGCCGATGTCGGGCCTCGAAGACTCGGCCACGACCTACAAAAGCACATCCTCCGCTCACTCATCGTCGTCGCGCAGCTTCGCCAGGGCGCCGATGTCTTCGAGCGTCGTCGTGTCCTGCGTGCTCGCCCGGCCGGCGGCGATGTCGCGCAGCAGCCGGCGCATGATCTTCCCGCTGCGCGTCTTCGGCAGCGTCTCGGTGAAGCGGATCTCGTCCGGCCGGGCCAAGGCGCCGATCTCCTTCGCGACGTGGGCCTTCAGCGCGGCCTTCAACTCGTCGCTCGCCGTCAGACCCTGCTTGAGCGTGACGAAACAGAAGATGCCTTCGCCCTTGAGGTCGTCGGGGCGACCGACGACGGCCGCTTCCGCGACGGCCGGGTGCGCCCCGAGCGCGCTCTCGACCTCCATCGTGCTGAGGCGGTGGCCGCTGACGTTGAGCACGTCGTCGACGCGGCCCATGATCCAGATGTACCCGTCGGCATCGCGCCTCGCGCCGTCGGCCGTGAAGTACATCCCCGGATTGTGGCTCCAGTAGGTGGCTTTGAAGCGCTCGTCGTCGCCGTAGATGGTGCGCATGAGGCTCGGCCACGGGCGCTTCACCACGAGGAATCCGCCCGCATCGACGGGCACCGGATGCCCCGCTTTGTCGACGACGTCCGCGAGAATCCCCGGCAGCGGCTTGGTGGCGCTGCCCGGTTTCGTCGGCGTCGCCCCCGGCAACGGCGCGATCAGGATCGAGCCGGTTTCGGTCTGCCACCAGGTATCGACGACGGGACAGCGCCCGCCGCCGATGACGTTCGAATACCACATCCACGCGTCGGGGCCGATCGGTTCGCCGACGCTGCCGAGGACGCGCAGCGACGAAAGGTCGCGGCCCTTCGGCCAGTGATCGCCCCACTTGATGAAGGCGCGGATCGCCGTCGGCGCGGTGTAGAGGATGCTGACGCGGTACTTCTCGACGATCTCCCAGAAGCGGTCCTCGCGCGGCTGATTCGGCGCGCCCTCGTACATGAGCACGGTGGCGCCGTTGGCGAGTGGACCGTAGACGATGTAGCTGTGCCCCGTGACCCAGCCGACATCGGCGGTACACCAGTAGACGTCGTCTTCCTTCAGATCGAAGCACCACTTGTGCGTGAGCGCGGCGCCGAGCAGGTAGCCCGCCGTCGTGTGCAGGACTCCCTTCGGCTTGCCGGTGCTGCCCGAGGTGTAGAGGACGAAGAGCGGATGCTCGGAGTCGAACGGCTCGGCCGGGCAATCGGCCGATTGCCCACTGACAACGTCGTGCCACCAGAGATCGCGACCCGGCTTCATTTCGACGACGGCATCGCAGCGGTTGACCACGATGCACGTCTGCACGCTCGGCGACTTCGCCAGCGCGACATCGACGTTCGCCTTCAGCGGCACGACTTTGCCGCGGCGCCAGCCGCCGTCGGCCGTGATGAGCACCTTCGACTGCGCATCGTTGTTGCGGTCGGCCACGGCCTCGGCGCTGAAGCCGCCGAAGACGACGGAGTGCATGGCGCCGATGCGGGCGCAGGCGAGCATCGCGATGGCCGCCTCCGGGATCATCGGCAGGTAGATCGTGACGCGGTCCCCGGCGCCGACGCCGACGGACTTCAGCGCGTTGGCGAAGCGGCAGACCTCGCGGTGCAACTGCTGGTAGGTGAGGGTGCGCGAGTCGCCCGGTTCGCCCTCCCAGATGATCGCGGCCTTGTTGCGGCGCCACGACGTGAGGTGTCGGTCGAGGCAGTTGGCGCTGGCGTTGAGCTTGCCGCCGAGGAACCATTTGAAGAAGGGGGCATCCGAGCCGTCGAAGACGGTGTGCCACGGCTCATCCCAAGTGAGGAACTCCTTCGACTGCTCGCCCCAGAAAGCATCGGGGTCGGCCTCGGCCTTCGCGCGGAGTGCATCGGCGTCGGCCATGCTGCCGATGTGCGACGCGGCGGCGAAGGCTTCGCTCGGCGGAAAGAGCCGCGTTTCGTGGAGCACGCTCGTGATGTTGCTGGGGGTCGTCATGGCGGATTCGGCATCGGATGGGAGGAAGGGTTCAAATTCGTTATATCCGCCGGCCCGTTCGCAGTTGACTTCCGGCGCTCCCGCGCCAATACTGGCGGCATGGGGCAACTCGCACTCACGCTCTGGTTCGCCGTCACCACGCTCTTCGGACCGTCGCTGCTCTGCTGCTGCCATCCCGCAGTCGCGGCGGCCCCTCAAGCCGTCGCCGGGCCGAAGTCTGTCAAATCCTGCTGTCAGCACGACGCCGCTCCGACCGAACATCAGCCGGCTCCCGCTCCCAAAGAGAAGCCCAAGTGCCCCTGTCAGGCCAAAGCTTCCGCCGACGCCCTGCCGACCGCCGTCGAAACTGCGGATGAAGTCGCCGCGCAGTTCCGTGGAATCGACGCGGCTTTCCACCAACTCGCGCCGATCCCGTTCGATGGGATCCGCTCTCTCGAAGCTGCCGCGGTTCAATCGTTCCCCGCATCTCCGCCGCTGAGCGGGCGCGCGCTCCTCGTCGCCTATTCCATTCTGCGCTGCTAGCGCACCGCGGAACGCCCGTTCGGGCGTTCCTTCCCGGTCGATCCAATCCATTCCCGAATTCGAAGAGGAGCCGATCATGGCCTCATTCTTCCGCCGTGCCGCCGTCCTTGGCGCATTCATCGCACTGTCCTTCGCCGGGTGCGGCAAGCCCGTCGAATCGCCCGCGACCCCGGGGCCGGAGAAAGCGCCGGCCACCGTCAAGCTCGCGGACGATCACCCCCACAAAGAACCGGCGCGCGGGGGCATCCTCATCCCCGTCGGCGGCGACAAATACCACGTCGAAGCCGTGTTCGAGAAAGGCGGGACGCTCCGCCTCTTCACCCTCGGCAAGGACGAATCGAATGTCGTCGAGGTGGAAGCGCAACTGCTGAAGGGCTTCGCGAAGCTCGAAGGCGTGAAGGAATCCGAGGCGATCGTCTTCGCGCCGGAGCCGCAGGCCGGGGACCGCGAAGGGATGACCTCGCAGTTCGTCGGCCGCCTGCCGGAAGCGCTGATCGGCAAGAAGATCGTCGTGAGCATCGCGGCGATCCGCATCGGCGTCGAACGGCTGCGCTTCGCGTTCATCTCGCCCACCGACGGCGGCGATCACGGCATGCCGTCGAAGGTCGCCGACGAGTTCGAGAAGGCGCTCTACCTCTCCCCCGGCGGCAAGTACACCGACGCCGACATCGCGGCCAACGGGAAGGTCACGGCGTCGCAGAAGTTCAAGGGACTGAAGGCCGAGCACGACCTGAAGCCGAAGTCGGGCGACAAGATCTGCCCCGTGACCCTGACGAAGGCCAGCCCGAAGTTCACCTGGGTGATCGACGGCCAACCGTACGAATTCTGCTGTCCGCCGTGCGTGGACGAATTCGTCGCGCAGTCCAAAGAGAAGCCGGAGACCGTGCGGCCTCCGGCCGAGTTCCGCCAGAAGTGATTCCCCCTTTCGAGGAGCATCCGATGAAGCGATTCCACTTGGTACTGTTCGGCCTTTCGATCACGGTCGCGGCGCTGGCCGGCTGCGTCGGTTCCAGCGGCACGGCGCAAGTCGCCACACCGGCGACGACCCAGACGACGTCGAAGTCGGAAGCGGCCCCGACCGATGAAGTGGCCCAGGAGCGCGCGAAGCTCGCCCCGGCCGAGCGCGCGCTGGTCGAGGCCCAGGAGTGGTGCGTCGTGCAAAACGACGAGAGGCTCGGATCGACGTCGATGGGCGCGCCGATCAAGCTCGACATCAAGGGGCAGCCGGTGTTCGTCTGCTGCGCGGGCTGCAAGCGCAAGGCGCTGGCCGATCCCGATGCGACGCTGGCGAAGGTCGCGGAGCTGAAGGCGAAGGCGAAAGCCGAGAAGAAAAACTGAGGATCGGACGCCGGTGTCCCGTCTTCGCCCCGACGGGGCCGACTTACCTAGCCCAGGGCGGAAGCCCTGGGTGGGGGGGACAAATCATCCGTCCCGAAGGGGCCGGCGTACTTCGTCGGCGACGACGGCCCCGATGGGGCGGAAGATTTGCATTGTGCGTTACCCGGGGCTTCCGCCCTGGGCCAGGTAAGTCGGCCCCTTCGGGGCGAAGAAAAGAACCCGCCGAACATGAAACACCGGGAGAGAACATGCGAATGATGAAGTCGGTGCTCCTGCTGATCGCACTCATGATCGTCGGCGCCGAACTCCGCGCCGACACTCCGAGCGAGGTGTTCGACAAGCGCATCCTGCCGATCTTCAAGTCGCCGAATCCGTCGAGCTGCGTGCAGTGCCACCTCGCGGGCGTGGACCTGAAAGACTACATCCTGCCCGATGCGGAGAAGACCTTCCGCAGTCTGCGCGATCAGGGTTTGATCGATCTCGCGGCGCCGGAGAAGTCGAAGATCGTCAAGCTCATCGAGATGGGCGGGAGCGCGCCGACCGGCCCCGCGGCGGTCTCGGCCAAGCTGCGCAAGGTGGAACGCGACGCGTTCCTCGACTGGATCAAAGCCTGCGCCGCCGATCCCAAACTGAAGGACGCGGCGAAACTCGACGCGAAGGAACTCGCCGTGCCGACGCGGCCGAACGAGGTGATCCGCCATGCGCGGAAGGACCGCGTGCTCGAATCGTTCGAGGCGAACGTCTGGTCGTGGCGCTTCCGCTGCATGAACTGCCACACGGAGGGCACGCCGCAGAAC
>JAYVTJ010000617.1:0-4015 GCA_043774415.1 Fimbriiglobus sp.
GGCTCGCCGACTCGACCCACCCTACGAAGAGCGCTGTTCCCCCGTTTTTCGGTTCTCCGCTTCCGGTCGAGGTCCTTCGATGAACTTCCGCTTCACGGCCATCCTGTTCGGCGCGGTCGTCCTCGGCGTCGCCATCCTCGCGCTCGTCACCTACTTCGACTCCGACAAGTCCGTCGGCGACGGTCTCGTCGGCCCCTTCACGAAGACGGGCCTCAAAGAATCGGATGTCGATACCCTCGAAATCCTGCGGAGCGAACCGACCGAGGAGAAGCTCGTCTTCACGAAGCTCGGCGACGGCAAGTGGGAGCTGCGCCAGCCCGTCGTCGCGAAGGTCGATCCCGCCGCTGTGGACAGCCTCATCCGGGCGCTCTTCGGCGCCAAACCCGCGCGCTACGCCGGACTCACCGAGAATCTCGCGCAGCACGGCCTCGCGAAGCCGAGCGTCCGCATCACGCTCAAGCGCGGCACCGAAACGACCGCGACCGTGAACGTCGGCGACACGACCATCGGCGGGACGGACGCTTTCACCTTCGTGACCACCGCGGAGAATCCGGATCGCCCCATCGCCCTCCGCGCGACCGACCTCCGCCCGCTCTTCCGCGAGTCGGCCCTCGGCAAGGACGGCCCCGCCTGGCAGCTCGCGAAGGGCCTCACCGATTACCGCGCCCGCCGGCTGCTCGGCGCCGACATCACGAACCCCGACACGGGCATCGAGAGTGTGACGCTGAAGCGCGGCGCCGCGACGCTGAAGCTCTCCCGCGGCGCCGAGGGGAACTGGAAGTTCGACGAGCCGGCCGGCTTCGGCGACGCCGACCCCGCCGGCGACACCGTCAGCCGCACCGACGTGCTCACCGGCGTCCGGCCGCTGCTCAACGCGCTCATCACGCTCCAGCCCGCCGGCGTCGGCGACTACATCGAAGGGGTTCCCGCCTCCGGCTGGGCCAAGTACGGCCTCGACGAGGGCGATCCCGCCGTCATCCGCGTCGAACTCAAGCCGAAGGGCGCCGCCGCCGCCGAGACGCTGCTCATCGGCAAGCGCGTCGAGAAGGACGGCAAGCCGGTCGTGCCGACGAAGGTCTACTGCCGGCTCGTGGGCGACTCGGCCGCGATCGAAGTGCAGACCGACCGCATCGACGCCCTCGCCGCGACCATCGCCAACCCCGCCGAGATGCGGAACAAGGACCTCATCCCCGAGGGGAAGAAGGAGCTGATCGACGCCATCGACATCGTGCAGGGGGCGACGACGTTCAAGCTCCGCCGCATCGGCGCCGGTTCGCCCGCGCAGTGGGCCATCTACGGCGCGACTCCGGAGGGGCGCTGGGCGACCTTCGCCGGCGCATCGGACGCCGCCGACCCGCGGGCGTCCGTGAGCAAGCTGCTCGACGCGCTGACGAAGCCGCGCGCGGCGAAGGCCGTGCTCTCGAACGCCGCGCCGGAACTCTTCGCGACCGCCACGGCCACCGTGAAAGTCTGGACGAACGCCGTCGCGCTGACGACTCCCGCAACGGGGGATGACCCGCCGGCCGAACCGGCCGTGAAGGGTGAACCCGCCGTCGAACTCAAGCTCGGCAAGGTCGAGGCCGATGTCGCCTACCTGAAGCGGACCGCCGGCGGGCAGACGGTCGATTTCCAGATCCCGCTCGATCTCGTCGCGGCGCTGATGCGGCCGCGGATGGACTACGTCGATCCGAAAGCCGGGTCGTTCGCGCTTGTCAGCGTGAGCAAGCTCGGCTTCAACCGCGGCGCCGAGGCCATCGAACTGCTCCGCGCCGGCCCGCCCGAGCGCGGCGTCAACCCCTTCGGCCGCTGGGAATTTGTCAAGCCCGACGCCAAGAAGGGCAAGGGCGCCGACGGCGAGCAGATCCCGCTCCTCCTCCAGATGCTCGCCGCCCAGCAGACGGCCAAGCTCGTCTCGGACTTGCCGACGCCGGAGGAACTGACCCGCTGGGGACTGGTGGCGCCGCGCATGAAAGTGATCGTGAGCCAGGAGAAGCTGCCCGAGCGGACGTACGAATTCGGCGCCGAGACCGAGGACAAAAAGGGGGTCTACTTCCGCGTCGCGGGCAAGCCGTTCGCGTTCGTCGCCCCCAAGGAACTCTTCGACCTCTACGCGACGGCCGACCTGCGCGACCGCACGCTCTTCCGCTTCGACGCGGCCAAGGTGAACCGCATCGAAATCACCGCGTGGAAGAATCAGAGCACCACGGGCAAGCCTTCCGTGGTGAAGCTCGAACGCCAGGGGACGACGTGGGCCGCGCTCGAGCCGAAGGATTTCCCCGTCGATCCGTCGAAGGTGATCGAACTGCTGCAGTCGCTCCAGGCGCCGCGCGCCACCGAGTTCCTCGCGACTGCGACCCCCGAGATGGGCACCACGACCGAGGAGGGGGCGTTCCAGATCGTCCTCTTCGCCGAGGGGGGCACATCGGCCCTGCTGCGCATCGGCAAGGACGACTCGAAAGGCCAGCTCTACGCCGTCGGCAGCACCATCGACGGAGTCGCCAAGATCGACGCCCGCACCTTCCGGCGCTTCGTCGAGCAGCCCGCGTCCCTCCGGAAGTAGCCCGCCATGGCCGCACCCGCCCGCGCGACCTCCCTCGATGCGTACCGCGGGTTCGTCATGCTCCTGATGCTCGCGGAGGTGCTGCACCTCCCGGCCGTGGCGAAGCAGTTCCCCGAGAGCGGCTTCTTGCGGACGGTGCTCTTCCACACGACGCACGTCGAGTGGCGCGGCTGCTCGCTGCACGTCCTCATCCAGCCGTCGTTCTCGTTCCTCGTCGGCGCCGCGCTCGCCTTCTCGATCGCCAAGCGGCGCGAACTCGGGCAATCGCTCGGCCTCGCTTCGCTCCATGCGGCCTGGCGCGCCTTCGCGCTGATCGCCCTCGGCATCCTCCTCCGCTCCGTCGGCAAATCGCAGACGAACTTCACCTTCGAAGACACGCTCACTCAGATCGGCCTCGGCTACTTCCCGCTGTTCCTCCTCGCCTGGGCGCGGCGCGGCAATCCCTCGTGGCACGCGCTCTCCATCGCGCTGATTCTCGTGGCGTACTGGGGCGAGTTCGTGCTCTACGAAGCCGATGGCGCCGTGAGCCGTGCGCGGGAATTTCCGAGTTGGCCGCACCACCTGACGGGTTTCGAGGAGCATTGGGAGAAGAACGACAACTACGCTTCCGGCTTCGACACGATCTTCCTGAACCTCTTCCCGCGCCCGGATGGGTTCACGCACAACCGCGGCGGCTACTGCACGCTCAGCTTCGTACCGACGCTGGCGACGATGCTCCTCGGACTGATGGCCGGCGGCTGGCTGAAGTCGGATCGAACCGCGTTGCGCGAAGCGCCAGTAGCGGAACTCGCCAGAGTTCCGACGACCTCCCGCGATCCGAGGCGATCGGAAGTCTGGCGACTTCCGCTACGGTGGCGCAAGGCCGTGCTGTTCGCATTGCTCGGAGCGGCGCTGCTATTCGGCGGCTGGGCGCTCGACGCGGCCGGCGTCTGCCCGATGGTGAAGCGCATCTGGACGCCGAGCTGGGTGCTCTTCAGCGGCGGCTGGTGCTTCCTGCTGCTCGCATTCTTCCACGCCGCGACCGACGCCGTCGGCTATCGGGGCTGGTCGTATCCGCTGCGGGTGATCGGCGCGAATTCGATCCTGATCTACTGCGTCGCGGAGGTGCCGATCGCGGCGTTCCTCATCGGCACGGTCAAGACGCACTTCGGGCCGAAAGCCTTCCAGATTTTCGGCGCGGAAGCGGAGCCGGTCGTCGCCGGCGCGACGGTGCTCGCGATTTATTGGGTGGGCCTGTGGTGGCTCTACGCGAAGCGCGTGTTCGTGCGCATCTGAAGTGAGTGCGCCACCGCCGATCCGCTCGCCGTGCGATCCAACGCACTCCGGAAAGGGTGGATCGCACGCCGGGAAGTGGGAACTATTCTCCGCATCCCCTGGAGTGATACAAGTTGGCCTTGAGGAAAATCTGCGCGATGGAGGATGATCGGTGCGTCGTATCGATCCTTCGTCCGGGAG
>JAYVTJ010000618.1:0-4749 GCA_043774415.1 Fimbriiglobus sp.
GAAGGACCTCGACGCGCTGACCTCACAGAAGAAGCAGGCCGACGACCGGCTCTCGGATTTGGATGCGAAGTACCGCTCCCTCCAGGCGGATGCCAAGGAGACGAGCGCGGCGCTGGCGACCGCGAAGAAGGCCGAGATCGAACTGGCGACCGCGAAGTCGATGATCAAAAAGATGCAGGAGGGGACGGACGATTCCAACACGACCATCGTCGAGCTGCGCTCGGACAACCGCAAGCTCGCCGACAAATTCGACCGCCTGCGCATCGAGAGCGAGAACAAGTTCGCCGGCGTCGCCATGAGCGGGAAGAGCGTCGTCTTCCTCATCGACATCTCCGGCAGCATGAAACTTATCGACGAGAAGACCCCCGACCCCGCCAAGTGGCCCGGCGTGATCGACACCGTCGGCAAGGTGATGAAGAGCAACCCCGCGCTCGAGAAGTTCCAAGTCGTGATCTTCTCGCGCGAGGCCAAGTACCTCTTCGGCACCCGCGACTGGATGGACTACAAGGGCGACGAATCGGTGAAGAAGGTCACGGCCGCGCTCAAGGAGACGACCCCCGCCGGCGATACCAACCTCTACGACGGCCTCGACCTCTGTTTCCGGCTGAAGCCGACCGGTCTCGACACGATCTACCTCTTTTCCGATGGCCTGCCGACGAGCGGGCAGGGCTTGACGCCGCAGCAGGAGCAGTCGTTCAACGACACCCAGCGCACCGAGCAGCTCTCGAAGCACCTCCGCAGCACGCTGAAGGCGACGTGGAACCCGAGTCGCGACGGGAAGAAAGTGCGGATCAACGCCATCGGCTTCTTCTACGAAAGCCCCGAAGTGGGGGCGTTCCTTTGGGCGCTCGCGCGCGAGAACGACGGTAGTTTCGTGGGCATGAGCAAGCCGTGAGCGCCTACAATCCGGGTGTCTTTATCCCCGCACCCGGAATCGGAATGATGAACCCCACGAAGAACGACCTCTCCCTCGAAACCCGCAAGTCCGTCGCCGCGCTGCTCAACGCGCGCCTCGCCGACGCGATCGACCTGCAATTGCAGGCGAAGCAGGCCCACTGGAACGTCAAGGGGCCGACGTTCATCGCCCTCCACAAGCTGTTCGACGAAATCGCCGAGGATCTCGAAGACCACGTGGACAACATCGCCGAGCGTCTCGTCGCACTCGGAGGGATCGCCGAAGGGACCGCCGCCGCGGTCGCGGGTCGAACTGGGTTGCCGGCGTATCCCCTCGCGATCGGCGCCGGACGGGATCATGCGGACGCCTTTTCCACAGCGCTGGCGTCAGCGGGGAAAGCCATCCGCGCCGGCATCGCGACCGCGGGCGATCTCGGCGATGCCGACACCGCCGACCTGTTCACGAACGTCTCGCGCTATCTCGATAAGACCCTCTGGTTCGTCGAGGCCCACCTGCAGGGCTGAGCGGTCGCCCCTTGAAAATCGGCGCGCGGTTCCGACTCTTTCAGTGTCGCCCCGCCCCGTTTCATCGTGGATCGATCCAGCATGGCAGATACCCCCTCCCGCGAGCGCCTCGCCATCGTCGTCGGCGGCGGGCCGGCCCCCGGCATCAACGGCGTCATCGCGTCCGTCACCATCGAAGCCATCAACCGCGGCCTCGAAGTCCTCGGCGTCCGCAACGGGTTCGCCAACCTCGTCGCGGGGGATCTCACGAAGGTCCAGCCGCTGAACATCAACGACGTCGCCCCGTTCTACAACCGGGGCGGCTCCCTGCTCGGCACGAGCCGGACGAACCCCGCCAAAGACCCGGCCGATATGCAGCGGGTCCTCGACTCCCTGGGGTCGCTCGGCGTCAAATACCTCGTCACCATCGGCGGGGACGACACCGCGTTCAGCGGCAGCCAGGTCTACAAAAAGGCCGGCGGAACCATCAAAGTCGCCCACGTGCCGAAGACCATCGACAACGATCTCCCGCTGCCCCCCGGCATCCCGACCTTCGGCTTCGAGACCGCCCGGCACCTCGGCGTCCAGACGGCCCGCGCCCTCCACGAAGACGCCCGCACCACCACCCGCTGGTACATCATCGTGAGCATGGGCCGGGCCGCCGGGCACTTGGCGCTCGGCATCGGCAAGGCGGCCGCGGCGACACTCACGATCATCCCCGAAGAGTTCCGCGGCAAGCCCATCGGCCTCGACAACCTCTGCGACCTCATCATCGGATCGATGATCAAGCGCAAGGTCGAAGGCAAGCCCTACGGCTTGGTCGTGCTCGCCGAGGGGCTGATCGAATGCATCGGCGAGAAGGGATTGTCGCAGGCGATGAGCGACGAGGAGTTGAGCCGGTACGGCAAGATCGAGCGCGACCCGCACGGCCACCTGCGCCTCGGCGAGATCGAGTTCGGCCGGATGATCCGCGACCGCATCGCCAAGCGGCTCGAACCGCTCGGGCTGAAGACCACGATGATCGACAAGGACCTCGGGTACGAACTCCGCTGCGCCGACCCGATCCCGTTCGACGCCGAGTACACCCGCGACCTCGGCTACGGGGCCGTGAAGTTCCTGATGTCGGACGAGTCGGCGAAGTACGGGGCCATCGTCAGCGTCGTCGGCGGGCAACTGAAGCCGCTGAAGTTCGAGGACATGATCGACCCGAAGACGCTGCGGATGCGGCCGCGCGTCGTCGATATCGAGAGCGTGAGCTACGAAGCCGCGTGCCAGTACATGACGAGGCTCGAGCGCGGCGACTTCGATGATGCAGCGATCGTCGAGAAACTCGCGGCGAGCGTGAAGATGTCGGCCGCGGACTTCCGCACGCGCTTCGAGCACTTGGTGTGAAGTAGCGGAACTCGCCAGAGTTCCGACCTCTTCGAGCGATCATAGAGGATCGCAAGTCGGGCGACTTCCGCCACTTCAGACGGCAAATCGGAAGTGCTGGCGACTTCCGCTACTTCAATTTCCGGCGGAAGAGCGCCCCGCGTTCGCAGCGGGCCACGCAGATCCAGCGGGCGGAGTCGCTCAAGTAGCGTTCGAGCGGCAGACGGTCGCCGTCGGGCAGCACCATCACGACCGCGTGGTCGAAGCCGTACTCGTCCGCCCACCCCTCGATCGCGTCCGGTTCGTCGTACACGACGCGCACGTAGCGGCGCATCCAATCGTCGCCGTACAGCTCGAAGCGGTCGTCCATGAAGATCTTCAACTTCGGGGCGTGGTAGAGCACGAACCCGCCGAGGTTGGCATCGTTGAAGATGCGCGTGCCCGACGGCACGCCGTCCGAATAGTCGCGCAGATCGCCGGCGAGTTCCACGGGCTGCTGTGCCGGATCGAGCCGCGCCCAACCGCGCCCCACGACCGGCACTTCGATCCCGCCCATCTGTAAGCCCAAACAGGTGAGCACGGCCGCGAGTGGAATCGCCATCCAAAGCCAGCCGCGCGATCCGAGTTCCGGTTCGCGCGCCAAGCTGTCGCCATGCTTCTTCAGCAATCGGTACCAAATCGTTTCGGGCCAGAAATCGGCGATGGCGACGGCGGCGAGCACCGCGAAGAGCGGCCCCTGCCGGATGCTCTGCACCGAAAGCGCGAACCAGACGAGCGGCAGAATCCACGAGACGCGCGGCCGCTTTGGGAACGTGCCGAGGAGCATGAACAGATAGAAGCCGCCGAAGCCGGCGATGACCTGCCCGGCCGTGTGATCGAGCGAGAGCGGCTGATGCTCGCTGACGAGTTCTTTCATCGCTACGGATCCGACGATCCGCCGCCAGGTGTCGATCATCTCCATGCCGAAGGGATTCACGAACGGCGTCAGTGCGCAGGCCGCCACGATGCCGGAATAGAGTGCGAGAGTGCGCCGCGTTTTCACGGGCGTGTAGGAGGCGCGGTTCAAAACGAACAGCAATCCCCAACCCGCGACGGCCATCCCCAACGTCAGCACGCCCCCCAACACTCCGCCGTGGATGTTCGTCCAGATCGCGTAAAGCGGAATCAGGCTCCAGAGTCGCCACGGGCTGCACCGCCCGCGCTCGGTGTCGATGATCCACGCCAGCGTGAGGCCCATGCCGACGAGCGTGATCATGTGCGGGCGGGCGTAGAAGTGGAACCCGGACACGACGATCGCGCCGCCGACCACGACGGCCGCGAGCGCGGGGTGCATCCCGTTCCGCACGGACCGCGAGAAGATCCCGGTGAACAGCGCGGCGATAATTGAGCAGAGTCCGAGGAGGAGGGTGTCGAATCCGCCGGCGCGGTGGGCGAGGGCCATGGCGAGTTCGCCGCCCCACTGCTGCGGAATCCAGACGTGCCCGGCGAACGTGTACGTGAAAGGATCTTCGTGCATGAAGCCGGAGGCGAGGATGCGCTCGCCGACTTTGACGTGCCAGAGCGCGCCGGGGTCGTTGAAAGCGCGCTCGCGGAAGTGCGCTTGGAGGCCCAGCCAGCAGAGCAGGAAGAAGCCGACCTCGGGCCGGAACGCGGATCGCCACACGGTCGTGCCCCGCCGGGAAGATTTCGCCCCGGCAAGAGTAGGACACGAATCGGCGGTGCGTCAGTCGTCCGCCAAACTCTTGTCGGAGATGGTCGTGGACGACTCGATCACCTGCCGGATGCCCATTTCGATTTCCATGCCGTTGACGGAGATCGTCAGGGTGCCGCCGAGCTTGGCCTTCGTCGAGGCGGTTTTGGTTCGGCCGCGCTTGGAATCGAACAGGTACTCGCCGGTGAATTCTTCCGACTTCAGTTCGCCGTCGACGAACTTGAACGGCAGTCCCGAATCGGCCTTCGACGGCACGTACTTCGTCTCGG
>JAYVTJ010000619.1:0-1998 GCA_043774415.1 Fimbriiglobus sp.
CAGAAATGCGGGTAGACCCCAGGCCATGATAACCGGGTCGATTTTTTCCGTGGCTGTTGCCGCCGTAGAAACAACGGCCAGAGCGCCAGTTCCGCTACCGAGGTAGGTGATGATGGAGGCCGCTTTTGATTCGGTCGCCGCGACAGCATCGGTCGCTATCTTGAATTGTGCTTTCGCGTGATCTACTACCCATCCATACTCGACTTCGCGGCGCACTCGGAATGAATCTTTGAACTCGACAGCGGCAACCAGCGTCGGGTACCGCCGCATCAGCTTAGCAGTTATTGGGTTCACCCATCGCTGGGCGGGCGGACACGCGCCTTGCGATAGAAATCCGAGTCCGATTCTCTGTAGAAATCCGAGTCCGACGGTGGCGGTGGCGGTATTTCGCTGATTGTCTTCTGAACTATTTCCGGAAGTGGTGGGGGTTGCGGTGGAGATGACGAACTCCCGTCTTCAGGCGACTTAGCCATGTTGTGTTCCTAGGTGTTGACCGACCGAATCGGGTAGATGGAGGAACACTTACCATCTACTCGATTCGGCCTTCACCGGGGGATCAGTCCCGGTGGTCAACAAGGTGATTGTACCAGAGTTCGGAGGAACCTGCCGATTTACGCCGACAGCGGCAGCACTTTCTCTTCACGGTTGCTGAACATGGCTTCGATGCCAAGCTCGCACTCTTCCTGATTCAGGACGCAGAGGTTGTGAGCCAGCACCTTGCACAGCACTTCGTTGACCATCGCCGTATCCGACTTACTCCGAACCGCGTCTCCGAACTTCCGCTTCATCATCGAGAACGTCGATTCTACGTTCGACCGCTTGTGGTAGTGGTTCATGTACTCTTCTTGCTTGTACTGGAAGTAGTGGAACATCTTCTGGAAGAGTCCGCCCTTCGCGCCCGTGGCGTTCGTCTTGAAGGCCATGAACGCCGTGCCCCCGAACCCGGCGACGGCTTCAAAGTTCTCCAGCGAAGTGTACGCCTTGTCCGCAGAGACTTCCGCGATGGTGAAGGTACGGGCCGTCTCGGTAACGAGCGGGGCGAACTGCGGAGAGTCCGCCGCGTCCTTGTCGAGAATCCGAATCGCGGTGACGATGTTCGTCTTCACACCGCAGGCGATGTGGGCCTTGACCCAGACGCACTTGCTCCGCGTCACTCCGTACTTGTGGTCGAACCACTTCTCAAACTTGTTGGAACCGAACCCGCTGCTGTCGATGGCGAAGTCCTTCTCGACCGCCTTCAAAGGGGCGGCGCTCTTGGCGATGAGCGACTTCAAAAGCTCGGTGAAGTCCGCGTTCTCCATGAACTGATTGACCTTCAAGCCGGGAACGTCGGCCGTCAGGAACCCGGCTTCGCGGGCCGTGCGGAGGTCGGAAGAGAAGCGGCGGGCGGGAAGTCGACAACCTGCCTCCATTCCTGTCAGCAAAGAACCTCAAGCCTTTTATTGACATAGAGTTAAGCAAGTCGACAAGGCCGATCATGTACCGCACGATGACGGGGGGACGGGCATTCGGCTACTTGGCCCAACTGCTTCCCGGTGTCTGCCGAGTCTACATCGACGCGGCGCAAGCCGGTCAACTGACGCAAAAACAGGCTCACATCGCTGTCGCCTGCCAAGTGCTCCACGATGCGCTTGCGGATGTGGCCATTGTCGCTTTGGTCGATGAAGCGACCGGCTACCAGTACGAACGGCCACGCTTGGAGCTTGCCGAATATCTCGCCATCTACATCAACAAGAAACTGGCGGCATGGGTGTCCACGTTCCCTTCGGAGTATTACCGCGAACTGTACCGGCTGAAGGGCTGGAAGTACAATCCGAACAGCACAGCCCGTACTCCGGAAGTAGGTAGGATAACGAACGACCTGATTTATTCTCGGCTGGCACCGTTCGTTCTGGAAGAGCTAGTCTCGTTTCATCTTCCTTGTAGCGTCGACTCGGTCCCGTAGCCGTCGTGTCGGAAGTAGCGGAGGCACTCGCCTGCGGAGTATGCGTCCAAGGA
>JAYVTJ010000620.1:0-1927 GCA_043774415.1 Fimbriiglobus sp.
TGCCAATGCGGTGGCAAATTCCTTTCTCATGTCCAGACCCGCTGGAGTCGTGTCTGAGGAAGGAGTTCCCGTCAGTTTCACGAAGCTCCTCGGTGACAACGACTACCAACGGGGGCACGCTTATTACTTCCCGATGCTCCTCAAAAACGGCGCACGGCTCGACAAGAAAACGCACGCGAGCCTTTTCGATACACTCGATAAACTCCCCGGCGAAGACGTTCCTTTCGCCAATCTCTCATCTTCGGCGCGCGAGTATCTCCGAATCATGAAAATCGAAGATCCGGATCGCGACACCGATACCTCGAAACTCATTTGGAGGCACTCGCTCGCACTCGGAGTTACTCCACAGTACCTTCGCGAAAACGCGTCGGGTTTGAAAGGAAGCTGGCCCCGCATCCCGTTCCCGAATACTGCAAAGCGGTTGCTGCACTCTGCAAATCTCGGAGTCAAAATCTCCGAATTACTAGACACAGAATTCCAATCCCCACTCACCGAATACCGAATGCTTGGCCTCGCCTGCAAGGTCGGCAGCGGGCAGTTCGACGCGGGCGCCGATTTCGAAGTCACCGCCCACTGGGGCATCGCCGGCAAGGGGGGCATCTGCATGCCGAGCTATGGCAAGGCCGTCGAACGCGCCTACACCCCCGAGGAACTCGCCGCCATCGGCGACGGCGTCGCCCAACTCGGCGCGACGACCTTCGACATTTACCTCAACGACAACGCCTACTGGAAGAACGTGCCGAAGGCCGTGTGGGAATACACCCTCGGCGGCTACCAGGTGCTGAAGAAGTGGCTGAGCTATCGGGAGCTCGCCCTGCTCGGCCGGGCGTTGCGGCTCGATGAAGTGGAGTATTTCCAGCAGGTCGTCCGGCAAATCGCGGCCCTGCGGTTGCTCGGGCCGGCCCTCGATGCCGACTACGAAGCGGTGAAGGCTGATCTCTTCCCTTGGGGGGAATTGACTCGCCCCGGCGGAGTTCCCCCTACAACTGCGACAACCCGTCCGCGGCGGTAGCGTCCCGCAGAATTCCCAACTGTTCGGCTAGGCGGCGATAGTCACCGGTGTGCGGAGGGGTTAGACTCTACCGAAACTCCCCACGCCCGCGCCCGCCTCCATGATCGCCCCGGCCCGCTACCCCGATGCAGCCGCCCCGGATCGAGCGATCCGGGTGTTGCTCGTGGACGACCAAGCCATTGTCGGCGAGTCGGTCCGCCGGATGCTGGTCGACGATCCCGCCATCGAATTCCATTTCTGCCCAGACCCGGCCCTCGCGATCCCAACGGCCAACCGCATCCGGCCGACGGTGATCCTGCAAGACCTCGTCATGCCCGAAGTCGACGGGCTCCTGCTCGTGAAATTCTACCGGGCGAACCCCGGCACCCGGGATGTGCCGATGGTGGTGCTGTCGAGCAAAGAAGAGCCGGTGGTGAAGGCGAAAGCATTCGCGTTGGGCGCGAACGACTACCTCGTGAAGCTGCCGGACAAGATCGAACTGATCGCCCGCATCCGCTATCATTCGCAGGCCTATCGCAACCTCGTCGAGCGGAACGAAGCCTACGCTCAACTCGCCGAGAGCCAGCGCCGACTCGCGGGGGAGCTCCGCCGGGCGGCGCAGTATGTTGAGTCGCAGTTGCCGCCGCCGTTGACGGGGGACGTGACCATCGGCTGGCGCTTCGTGCCGAACGCCTCGCTCGGCGGCGACATCTTCGGCTTCCATTGGCACGACCCGGACCACTTGGTCATCTACCTGCTCGACGTCAGCGGCCATGGCGTCGGCTCCGCCCTGCTCGCGGTCTCCGCGGTCAACGTGATTTCGAACCGGTCGCTGGCCGACACGGATTTCCTCGATCCGGCGCAGGTGATGAGCCGGCTGAACGACATCTTCCAGATGGATCGCCAAGACGGCAAATACTTCACGATCTTCTACGC
>JAYVTJ010000621.1:0-3154 GCA_043774415.1 Fimbriiglobus sp.
GGTCCGAGGTGTCGTAATCGGTGCTCACGGTCTCGGGATTCGAGTTCACCATAATGACCTCGTACCCCGCCTTGCGGAGTTCGAGCGCGGCCTGGACGCAGCAGTAATCGAATTCGATCCCTTGCCCGATCCTGTTCGGCCCGCCGCCGAGGATCATGATTCTCGGTTTGCCGGTGAAGGGGAGGATCTCATCTTGGAAGTTCGGAGTTCGGAGTTCGGAGTTCGGAGTATCGGAAGAAGCACTTCCGGCATTCCGCACTCCGAACTCCGCACTCCGCACTTCCCCCTCGTAGGTGCTGTAGTAGTACGGCGTATAAGCCTCGAACTCGGCGGCGCAGGTGTCCACCGACTTGAACACCGCTTGTATGTTCATCGACCGGCGCAGGTCGCGCACCGCCGACTCCGCGACGTTCCAGATGTTCGCGAGCTGACGGTCGAGGAAGCCGTACTGCTTCGCCTTCAGCATCGTTTCGGGCGTGACCGCGTCGAGACCGCCGAGCGCGGCGAGATCGACTTCGCACTTCACGATGTCTTCGATGTTGCGGAGGAACCACGGATCGATCTTCGTGCGGGCGTGGATGTCCTCGACGCTCAGGCCGTACTTGAGGGCGTAGCGCACGAACCAGATGCGCTCGGCGTTCGGCACCGAGAGCTTCTTCAAAACCTCTTCGAGCTTCGGCTGATCGGCCTTGCCCCACTTGTCACCGCGGTCGCAGCCGAGGCCGTAGCGGCCGACTTCGAGGCCGCGGAGAGCCTTCTGCAAGCTCTCCTTGAATGTCCGGCCGATGGCCATCGTCTCGCCGACCGACTTCATCTGCGTCGTCAGCGTCGCGTCGGCGTCGGGGAACTTCTCGAACGTGAACCGCGGGATCTTCGTGACGACGTAGTCGATGGTCGGCTCAAAGCTCGCCGGGGTCGTGCGGGTGATGTCGTTCTTCAGCTCGTCGAGCGTGTACCCCACGGCGAGCTTCGCGGCGATCTTCGCGATGGGGAAGCCGGTGGCCTTCGAGGCGAGCGCGGAACTCCGGCTGACGCGCGGGTTCATCTCGATGGCGATCATGCGTTCGGAGTGCGGATCGGTGGCGAACTGGATGTTCGAGCCGCCCGTCTCGACGCCGATCTCGCGGATGATCGCCTTCGCCTGATCGCGCATCCGCTGGTATTCTTTGTCGGTCAGCGTTTGCGCCGGGGCCACCGTGATGCTGTCGCCGGTGTGCACGCCCATCGGGTCGAGGTTCTCGATGCTGCAGATGATGACGACGTTGTCCGCCTTGTCGCGCATCACCTCCAATTCGTATTCCTTCCAGCCGATGACCGACTCTTCGACGAGCGTCTCGCCCATCGGGGAGAGTTCGATGCCGAGCGTGACCAGGCGGATGAAGTCGTCGCGGTTGTAGGCGATGCCGCCGCCGCTGCCGCCCATGGTGAAGCTCGGCCGCAGCACGCAGGGGAGGCCGACCTCTTCGAGCACGGCGAACGCTTCGGCCAGATTCTTGGCGACGCCGGACCGCGGGACTTCGACGCCGATCTTGATCATCGCGTCTTTGAACTTCTTGCGGTCCTCGGCCTTGTCGATCACGTCGGCGCGGGCGCCGATCATCTCGACGCCGTGCTTTTCGAGGATGCCGCGCTTGAAGAGTTCCATCGCGGTGTTGAGGCCCGTCTGCCCGCCGAGCGTCGGCAGCAGCGCATCGGGGCGCTCCTTGATGATGATCTTCTCGACGACCTGCCAAGTGATCGGCTCGATGTAGACGCGGTCGGCCGTGTCCGCGTCGGTCATGATCGTGGCGGGATTGCTGTTCACGAGGACGACGGAATAGCCCTCCTCGCGGAGGGCTTTGCAGGCCTGCGTGCCGGAATAGTCGAACTCGCCCGCCTGGCCGATGACGATGGGGCCGGAGCCGATGAGGAGGATCTTTTTGAGGTCGGTACGTTTCGGCATGGTTCTCGGAGCGGGGCTGAGGGGGTCGGTCCGGGGCAAACTCGTTTTAGCTTATGGAGCGACCCCGCTCTGTCCCCCCCTCTCCGAAGCGGAGAGGGGGAGATAGCCGCTTCCACGCTGTTTCCGCACGTATTCCGCCGTAGCATGATCTCCGCATCACCCCCTCCGAGGTTCCCACTATGCTCCGCGCGCTCCTGATCGCCTCGCTCGCCTTCGGCTCCGCCGCCGGCCTCCGCGCCGCCGACGAGAAGTACTCCATCGTCATCCCCAAGGACAAGATGGGGGCGAAGAGTTCGAGCGAACTCGCCGAAGAATCGAAGAACATCATCACCGTCAGCGTCATGGGGAAAGACAACAAGCAGGACGATGTCGGCGGGCGGAAGGAGTCGTACGTCGAAGAGATTCTGGAAACCAAAGAGGGGCAGCGGAAGGGGACGAAACTCACGCGGGCGTACGGCGCGGCCGAGAAGACCACGAAGGGCGAGACGGCCAAGCGGACCTACGCCGGCAAGACCGTGCTGATCGAGAAGAAGGGGGACAAGTACGAGTTCAGCATCGACGACAAGCCGCTGTCGGAAGCCGACGCGCCGGAACTCCACAAGAGCTTCAACAAGGCGAAGGACGAACCCGACGCCCAGGATCTGATGCCGGCGGGGGCGATCAAAGTCGGC
The DNA here is from genome assembly GCA_043774415.1 of Fimbriiglobus sp. GTDB lineage: Bacteria > Planctomycetota > Planctomycetia > Gemmatales > Gemmataceae > JALHQU01. The sequence continues at coordinate 2,614 of JAYVTJ010000621.1, forward strand.
GAGAGCTGGAAGGTGGCGGCCGACAAATCGGAGAAGATGTTCAAGACGCTCGGCGACGAAAAGATGAAGGTCGATGCGAAGAAATCGACCGTCGAAGGGAAGCTGACGAAGGCGTACAAGAAGGACGGCGCCCAATTCGGCGTCTTCGAACTGACGATCACCGTGGTGGTCACGGAACTCGACCTCGGCAGCGGTCTCACGAAAGCGACCGGCACGATCGTCGTGACGGGCACGCTCGACGGCTGCATCGACGGCACCCTCAACGTCGGCGAATCGACCAAGAAGACGACGATCGATATCGCCGCCGAGCTGCCGAACAACGTGTCGTTCAAAATGTCGGGCACCGCGACCGAGACCGACAAGACCAGCCCCGTCAAGAAATGAATTCCCGGTATCGTCGCAGCTTCCGCCACCTCCGAAAGGATCCCACCATGCTCCGCGCGATTCTGGCCCTTGTCCTCACGGCCGTCCTCTATGCGGGCGCGCCGGCATCCGCCGCCGAAGATGTGTACATCCTCAAATCGTCTCGGACGAAACCCGG
>JAYVTJ010000622.1:0-6737 GCA_043774415.1 Fimbriiglobus sp.
ACAGCGCCTCCAAGGAGACGCGCGAGGTGAAGGCCGGCGGACCGAACGAGTTCGACTTCGCCGTCACCTCGAAGTAACCCAACCGAGTCCGAAGTCAAGTCCGCCCGCAACCGACAGTGTGAGCCATGTCCCGACGAGTCAAGACGGGTCTCGCGATCGTCCTCGGGATCGGCCTGCTCGCGGCGGCGGGCTGGTACTTCACGGGGCAAATCCGCAAGGGCGCCCGGATGTCCGCGATCCGCCGGGCCCTCGCCGACCGCGACCTCCCGCTGGCGAACACGCTGCTGGAAAACCGCCTCCGGGACGACGACGACGACGCGGAAGCCCACCTCCTCGCGGCCCGGACCGCGCGCCGGCTCGACGACTTCCCGGCCGCGAACCGGCACCTCAACCGCTTCCGCGAACTCGACGGCGATCCGGACGAAGTCGCGATGGAACTGATCCTCCGCGGCTCCCAATCCGGGAACCTGTCCGGCGCCGCCGGCGCGCTGAAGCTCTGCGTCGAGCAGCCGGACAACCCCTCCGTGCCGATGATGATCGAAGCCCTGACCCGCGGCTACTTGGCCGCCGACCGGCCGCGCCTCGCCGAAGAGGCGACCGACGTCTGGCTGAAGCGGAACCCGCCGCCCGGTGACCGGGCCTATGCGCTCTACCTGCGCGGTCGAGCGATCGAGCGCCAAGGGAAGATCCCGGACGCCCTGGCGACCTACCGCGAGTCGCTCGCTTTGCGCCCCCGCTCGCCCGAATGCGCGCTGGCGCTGGCGGAGGTGCTGAGCCGCGAAGCGCCGCCGGAAGCGCTGCCGCTGTACGAGCGCCTCCGGGACGAAGGCTACAAGCCGACGGAAGTGGCACTCGGGACCGCACGCTGCCTGCGCGGGCTCGGGGAACTGGACCGCGCCGCCGGACTGGTGGCGCCGCTGGAAACCGCGCAGCCCTCGAATGTCGCCGTGCTCGTCGAAGCGGCGAAGATCGCACTGGACAAACTCCGGCCGGCCGATGCGGAGCGCCGATTGCGAGCGGCCCTCGCGATCGCCCCGAAGCACCGCGACGCAAACGTTCAACTGGCGCGCTGTCTGCGCGATCTCGGCCGCGACGCGGATGCCCGCGCCCAGTCGGAAGTGGTGCGCCGCCTCGATGCCGAACTCGACGGGAAGGCGCCGTGAGCCGATCCCACCTGCTGCTCTTCGGCGCCATCGCCCTCGCCCTCATCGGCACCGCCGCCGCGCTGACGCTCCTCCGTCCGGACCCGCCCGCGGCGCCGACCGAGGCGCCGGCCCCCGCGCCCGAAGCCGACGGGCCCGAGATTTTCGAGGACGTCACAGCCCGCACCGGGATCGACTTCGCCTACCGCAACGGCGAGGAGGCCAACTTCACCACGGTGCTCGAATCGCTCGGCGGCGGCGTCGCGGCCTTCGACTTCGACGGCGACGGCAAGATCGACCTCTACTTCCCCGGCGGCGGCTCGCTCGACGGCAAGGAGATCCGGGGCCGGCCGGGCAAGCTCTACCGCAACCTCGGCGACATGAAGTTTCAAGACGTGTCGAAGGAGTGCGGCATCGCCGACCTCGCCCTCTTCTACACCCACGGCGTCGCGGTCGCCGACTTCGACCGCGACGGGTTCCCCGATCTGCTCGTCACGGGGTGGAACCGGGTGATGCTGCTGCACAACGAAGCGAACCCGGCGGGCGGGCGGCGCTTCGTCGATATCACGGCGAAAGCGGGCCTCACCGACTCGCGCTGGGCCACAGCCGCGGCGTGGGGCGACCTCGACGGCGACGGCTTCCCCGATCTCTACGTCTGCTACTACCTCGACTGGTCGTTCGCGAACGACCCGGTCTGCACCGGCACCGGCGGGAAGCGCGACGTCTGCCCGCCGCAGAAGTTCAAGCCGCTCCAGCACCGGATTTATCGCAACGCCGGCGACGGCACCTTCCAAGACAAAACCGCGCAGGCCAAGCTGCGACCCGACGGCAAGGGTCTCGGCGTCGTGATCGTCGATGCCGACGGCGACGGCAAGCCCGACATTTACGTCGCGAACGACGGCGGCGACAACTTCCTCTACCTGAACCGCGGCGGCTTCGCCTTCGAAGAAGTCGGCTTTCACGCCGGCGTCGCGACCGACGACAACGGCCTCTACAACGGCAGCATGGGCGTCGATGCCACCGACTACGACGGCACCGGCCGGGCCTCGCTCTGGGTCACCAATTTCCAGGGCGAAGTCCACGCGCTCTACCGCAACGCCGGCGCGGGCCGCTTCCACCACCATTCCCAAGCCGCGGGTCTCGGCCGCATCGGCCGGTCGTACGTCGGCTTCGGCACGAGCTTCGCCGACTTCGACCGCGACGGCTGGGAAGACCTCGTCATCGCCAACGGGCACGTCCTGCGCGATCCGGCCGGCTCGACCCACCGCCAGCGGCCGCTCTTCCTGCACAACGAACTCTTCGAAGGCCGGCGCCAGTTCCGCGAACTCCCTCGCAAAGGTGGCGCCTACTTCCGGAGCGAGCAGGTCGGACGCGGGTTGGCCGTGGCCGACCTCGACAACGACGGCTGGCCGGATGTGGTGGTCAGCCATCAGAACGATCCCGTCGTCGTGCTGCGGAACATCGCCGGGGCGACGCTCGGCAAGGGGAACCACTGGCTGAAACTGACCCTGAAGGGGAAGGGGAACCGCGACCTCGCGGGGACGACCGTAACGCTCGAACTGGACGGCCGGAAGCTGACGCGGTTCGTGAAAGGGGGCGGGAGTTATCTGTCGGCGGGCGACCCGCGCATCGACTTCGGCCTCGGCGCTTCGGAGCGCGTCGGCCGGATCACGGTGGCGTGGGTCGGCGGCGCCGCGCAGACATTCGAGGGGCTGGCGCCGGATCGCGGGCACACACTCCGCGAGGGCGAGGAGTTGCCGAAGCGATAGAGTATCCCGGAGGCCCGCACTCCGACCCCGGCCCGCCCGCATGGATCGCGAATCGCTGACCGACACCGCCTTCGCCATCCCCGCGCTGTCGCGAGAGCGGCCGAGCACCCTCCTCGGCACCACCTTCCGCTCTTTGCGCCACCGCGACTACCGCCTCTACTTCTTCGGCCAGCTCGTGTCGTTCACCGGCTCGTGGATGCAGTCGGCCGCGCTCATGTGGCTCGTCTTCGCCCAGACCGAGGACCCCTTCTGGCCCCCGCTCATGCTCGTGGCCACCGTCGGCCCGACGCTCGTGCTCGGCCCCATCGGGGGCATCCTCGCCGACCGCTTCCCGAAGAAGGTCGTCATCGCCGTCGCGCAGTGCGCTTTCCTGCTGACGGCGCTGACGCTCGTGGCGCTGCTCGCCACGGGAAACGCGGTGCCGCGGGCGCTGCTGCTCGTGGCGTTCCTCAACGGCGTGATCCAGTCGTTCGATCTGCCGGCACGGCTGGCGTTCGTGCCCGACCTCGTGCCGAAGGCCGACCTCATCAACGCGGTGTCGCTGAACTCGCTGCTGTTCAACTCGGCGCGGGCCATCGGACCGGCCTTCGCGGGGCTGCTCTTCCTGATCGTCGAAATCTGGCCGGGCGGCAACACCGTCGTTGCCGGGTCGATGGCCTGCTTCGTCTTCAACTCGCTGAGCTTCGGCGCCGTGCTGTTCGCGCTGGCGCGCATCCGCGCCGGCGGGGAAGCGGCGCCGCAGTCGAAGCGCGGCCGCATCTTCGAGGGGCTGCACTACCTGCGGACGCACCCGCCGCTCGCGGGGCTGCTCGGGCTGACGGGGCTGCTCTCGGTCTTCGCGTGGCCGGCGCTGACGCTCTTCCCGGCCTACACGAAGTTCGTGCTCGGCCGCTCGGAGAAGGAGTACAGCATCCTCGTGAGCTGCCTCGGTCTCGGGGCGCTCGTCGGCGCGCTCACCACCGCGACCTACGGCACCGTGCGCCGGCGCGGCGCGTTCCTCGTGGCCGGGGCGGCGCTGGCGGCGCTCGGCATCTTCGGACTCGTCTTCGCGAAGACTCTCGGGCCGGCGACGGGCTGCGCCGCGGCGCTCGGCTGCGGGCTGATCCTCTTCCTGAGTACGGGTCAGTCGACGCTGCAATTGAGCGTGGGGGACGCGCGCCGCGGCCGCGTGATGGCCCTCTGGGCGATGACGCTCAGCGCGAGCGCCCCGGCGGGCCACCTGCTCGCGGGCCTGGCCGCACAGGTCTATCCGATCCCAGACGTGCTGCTGGTGATGGCCGCCGGCGCGGCGGCGGCGACCTTGCTGATCGCCGCGCTGGCGAAGTGGGGTTTGGGGACGGGGAACCTCGGCGCACCGAGGGAGTAGCGAGCCGACGATTCCCCTTCCGCTCCGGCTCCGAAACGATTATCAATCCTCATCATGTTCACGAACCTCCAAGTCGGGCGGATCGTCGCCGCGTCGCTCGTGCTCGTGTACCACGTCGCGCACTACAGCTGGTACGTCTTCGGCACCGACAATCCCAATCCGTGGGCCTACTGGTTCCGCACGACCGTCGTCTTCCTCTTCGCACTGTCCGGCTTCGTGTTGGCGCACAGCTTCCAGAAGACGACGCTGCGCGGATTCGTCTGGCATCGCCTGCTGCGCCTCTACCCGACCTACTGGGTCGCGCTGATTCTCGTGCTCGTCGTCTGGTACTCCTGCAACTCGCCGCACTACCCGAGGAAGAAGCTCGCCGCCGAATTCATCCTCTGGGCCGGCGGTCCCAGGATGGCCGCTCCGGTTCTCCACGTCGAATGGACCCTCGTCTACGAGTTGTTCCTGTCGATGGCGATCGTCCCGCTCGCGGCGTGCGGTCGGCGCCGGGGTTTGGGCATCGGCGTCGGCGTTTGGCTCGCGCTGATTTTGGGCAACCAAATCGTCAACCCCGGCACCGAGCCACCGTGGCATCCGCTCTTCTTGCAAATGCCCCTGTCGATTGTGAATGTCCCATTCCTCCTCGGCGTTCTGGTCTACTTGGCCCCGCGTCCACCGGCTCGGTTGCGCCGGATTTTCTTGCTCGCAAGCGCGGCGACCCTGTACGGCGGGGCGGACATCCTTATCGCGGCGCCGAACGGCTCCTACCTGCTCCAATCGCTCTCGGCAGCGCTGCTCATTTGCGTTTTGGTCAGCGGGCGCCAGCTCGCGGCGAAGAACCCGTTCGTCATCGCCGGGGATTGGTCCTACGGCGTCTACCTCCTCCACGTCCCCATCGTGTACGGGTTCTTCGTCGCGGTCTCCTGGAACGGCTGGCCCGAGCCTTCGATCGGACTCGTCGTCTTCGGCGGAGTTCTCGCGCTGGTCCTCGGATGCATCTTCGGCGCGCTCGAAAACCGAGCTTCGCGCCGGCTCCGCAAGTGGCTGACGCGCAAACCCGCCGCGCCCGCGCCGGTGCCGATCCCCATCGATGCTCCCGTCAGCCGCGCGGCTTGATCCGTACAACAGCGGTATCGGTCGAAGTGGATCCCGGAGTGCGGACGATGCGTCGAATCTACCCCTGCGCCGCGGCCCTGATGGCGGCGCTCGCCCTACTCATCGCGCTCCCGACCAATGACGCCGCCGAACCGGCCGAAGCCAAGTGGAGGCTGACGTGGGGCGACGAGTTCGACGGCAAAGAGATCGACAAAGCGAAGTGGGACTACGACACCGGCAACGGGTTCTTCGACTACGAGACCAACCAGTGGGTCGCCGGCTGGGGCAACGCCGAACTCCAGTACTACACGAAGGAGGCCGACAACGCCTTCGTGAAGGACGGCGAATTGCACATCCGCGCCATCAAGGAATCGCACCTCGGCTGCGGCTTCACCTCGGCCCGGCTGAAGACCCGCAAGAAGGACGGCGGCGAACTCTTCTGCCAGACCTACGGCAAGTTCGAATTCCGCGCGAAGCTGCCGACGGGGCAGGGCGTCTGGCCCGCTTTCTGGATGCTCCCGCAGGACGAGAAGCACGGCGCCTGGGCCGCGTCCGGCGAGATCGACGTGCTGGAAGCGAAGGGCCAAGAGCCGACGAAAGTCCACGGCACGCTTCACTTCGGCGGCAAGTGGCCGACGAATTTGAACGTCGGCAAGGAGTACACCTTTCCGGACAAGGGCACCTTCGCCGACGGCTTCCACACTTACGCTGTCGAGTGGGAACCGGGCGAAATCCGCTGGGCCGTGGACGGCAAGGTCTACCAGACGCAGTCGTTCTGGTGGAGCAGCTCGAAGACCGACGGGCCGAAGGGTGCGAAGCCGACGAAGGATGAGGATCTCAACGCGTGGCCGGCGCCGTTCGACCGGCCCTTCTACCTCGTGATGAACATCGCGGTCGGCGGCAAGTTCCTCGGCAACCCGGACAAGACGACGAAGTTCCCGGCGGAGATGATCGTCGATTACGTGCGGGCGTACGAGAAGGTCGGCGGTTACGCCGAGCCGAAGCCGCGCGGCCCGGGGAAGCTGCCGTTCGGGAAGTGAAGGAGGGCGGACATCTTAAAACACGCGGCCCGCGAGTTGCTCGGCTAGCAGACGGCGCCCGGTGTGCGAACGTGACACTTCTCAAACAAACGAAGTTGCCGACGCATCGGCCGCGTGAGCGCTCGGAAGTACCAGCCCTGCTCGAAGACCTGTGGAATTGCGGACGAGTCGCGACCAATCGACGGCGGCGACCCAGATGCCTTCCGCCGCGCCGAACTCGACGGTGCCCGAGATCGTTAGGGCCTGTAACGAAATAACTTTTACAACTTCCGGCTGACGGTATAGCTGTCGGGCATGAGGAAGTCATCCCAAGCCGAAGGGATTCGGCAGCGACACG
>JAYVTJ010000623.1:0-3783 GCA_043774415.1 Fimbriiglobus sp.
CGTAGCAGGGAGCCGGCCAACTGGGTGCGGGCGGGTGGCCTGATACACTTCCAGTCGCTCGACGAGTTGGAGCGGCACCTACTCGCCCGTGGCTACCGAGCGGAGGGCGGCCGAGCTTGAGTCACTTCCACCGGGTGCGTCGCGGTTGCCAAACCGCTTTCATGGCCTACCGACTTGACTGAAAGTTGCCTTGGCCAACGGAGGCAAGTCGATTTGCGCTCCGAGATCGGAGAGACCGTGTATGCCGTGCGATTGCCTCGTCGCATAGTGACCCCCGCCATGAGCAGCTAGCAACTGCGATGATGCAGTGACCTGGCCGACTTGCAGCGACCCTGCGATACATCGGCTCGGGACACCTTGTCTCGTGGTTCAAAAGCAAGTCTGTCCACCATTCTCGATGGTGCTCACAGAACTCACTCCGACGGACTTCACGATACCTCTCGCCGGGACAGTTTCACATTTTGTAAAGGCGAACAGCAGTGTCGGACCCCAAACTTCTACCCTCGAGCAACTCATGTCCTACACGCGAATGCTGCTGATTTCATGCTTTGCCTGTAGCCTTTTCGCGGCTGAACCCCTTAAAAAGCCTGCAGACTGGAACAATAAGAGACCCATCGAAAGTTCCACAGCAGTCCACATCGAAGAGATGACTTGGATGGAAGTGCGCGACGCGATGAAGGCCGGGAAGACGGTCGTGATCGTGCCGACGGGCGGAGTCGAGATGAACGGCCCGTACCTCGTCACGGGGAAGCACAACTACATCGTCCGCGCCGCCGCGGAAGTCATCGCACGCAAGCTCGGCAACGCCCTCGTCGCGCCGGTCGTGCCGTTCGTCCCCGAAGGGGACATCGACCCGCCCACGGGGCACATGCTGTACCCCGGGACCATCAGCCTGAGCGAAGACACTTACGAGCGACTGCTGACGGACATCTGCGCGAGCTTCCGCACCCACGGCTTCGCGGACATCATTCTGATCGGCGACAGCGGCGGCAATCAGGAGGGCATGAAGGCCGTGGCGGCGCGGCTGACCAAGAAGTGGGCCAAGGAGAAGGTCCGCGTCCACTTCATCCCCGAGTACTACGACTACGACGGCGTGGACGACTGGCTCGCGAAGCAGGGCATCCGCCAGAAGGACGAGGGGCTGCACGACGACTTCGAGATTTCCGCGTCGCTCATTTCCATCGACCCGACCCTCGTTCGGGCGAAGCAGCGTCAGAAGGCCGGCAACTTCAGCATCAACGGGATCGCGCTCGGCCCCGTCGAGAAGACCGCCGAGTGGGGGCGGAAGATCATCGCCTACCGCGCCGACGCGACCGTCGCGGCGATCCGCAAATCGATGGCCCGGTGATTTCCGCTTGTCGGCGCACCGCGTTTGCCGTTTCATGGGCCTGTCAGAACACCCGGCGGGCGATTCATGGCAGACGCTTCGCGGTTCCGCCGCCGCTGGCCAACGCTCGGCTTGGCCCTCTGGTGCGCCGCTACGGTCGGACTGATCGCCGCTTCGCGCGCCGGCCACTGGACTCCGGGCGTGACCGTGCTCGCTGGTTCGGCGTGGCTCTTTGTGCTCGCCCTCGCATCGCGAGATTCGCTCCGCAATCTCTTCGGCCCCGTCTTCGCCTACGAAGCGCTCCGCCTCGGCCGGAAGAAGTCGACGTTCATCCTGCGCTTCCTCTACTGCCTGCTGCTCGTCGGCTTGCTGGCCGTGCTCTACACGAGTTGGATGTCGCAGTTCTGGCGCTACGGCGGCACCGATAAAGTCCCACCGTCGAAGCTTGCGGGGTTCGCGAACACCTTCTTCGAAGCGCTCGCCGTCGTGCAGTTCACCGTCGCGGCCCTGATGACACCGGCGTATGTTGCGGGGACCATCGCCGACGAAAAGGAGCGCAAGACCCTCGAATTCCTGCTGGCGACCGACCTCGAGAGCCGCGAGATCGTCTTCGGCAAGCTCGTGGCCCGCGTCACGAATTTGCTCATGTACATCCTCGCGTGGATCCCAATCGTCGCGTTCCTCCAGCTGTTCGGCGGCATCGATCCCGAGATCGCGCTGGCGGTCGCCGCGGCGACGGCGCTCCTCGTCGTCGGCCTCTCGGCGCTGAGCATTCTGTTCTCGGTGCTGGCGCGGAAGCCGCGCGACGCCATCGCCCTCACGTACGCCGCCTTCTTCCTTTACCTTCTGACCTCCGGGATCATCGGCATCCTTGCGCGGCTCGGCACCATGCGCTTCGGCACGCTCTTCACCTTCGGCGGAGAGACTTTCGATTGGGGTGACCTCACCGATTGGTTCGTGGCCGGGAACTTGGTCTACACGGTGCCGGTGCGGACGCAGGGGGGCCGGAACCTCGACGCCGACACCGTGGCGGACCTACTGCGCGGCTTCGCGCTGTTCTGGGGCATCGCGTCGGCGCTCCTGATCGGCTGGGCGGTGCTGCGGCTGCGCTCGGTGGCACTGAAGCAGGGGCACGGCGAACCGCGGAAGAAGGGAGCCCTGCGCTCGCGCACGGAGATCGGCGACGATCCGATCCTCTGGCGCGAGGTCTTCACGGCGAGCGGCCGCACCGGCTGCCTCGGCTGGTTCTTCAGGATCGTCGTCGTGCTGCTGCTGCTGGCCGTGCCGGCGCTTATCGGCTACGAATCGTTCGCCGTCGGGCGGACGTGGCGCGCCTCGATGACCTTCGCCGACCGCTGGGAGGACTTCCGCAGCGGGATGGCGATCGGGGTCCGGGTGGCCACGGGGTTCCTGAGCGTGCTGATTTACTTCGGCGCGGCCTTGCGCGGGGCGGCGAGCATCTCCGGCGAGCGCGACCGCGACACTTGGATCAGCCTGATCGCGGCGCCGCTTTCGCCTTGGGAAGTGATGCGCGGCAAGTTCCTCGGAGCCGTGCTCGGCATGCGCTTCTTCTACGCGGCCCTCGTCGCCGTCTGGGGCGTGGGCTTGGCGCTGGGTTCGATCCACATCCTCAGTCTGATCCCGGCGCTCGCGCACCTCATCGTCTACGTGTCGGCGTTCGCGCTGCTCGGGATGCTCTGCTCCCTGAACGCGCGGACGACGCTCGTCGCCAGCCTGCGCGGTTTCGCGGTGGCCTTCTTCTTCATGGGCGGATTCTGGATCGCGCTGCTGCTCTTCTGCGGACTGCCTCTGAATTTGATGGGGAGCAGTGTCAATGAGCGGGCCACGGAATTCGCGGGGGCTTTCACTCCGCCGTTTATGACGGGCTACTGGCCGATGCCGAAGTTCGACCGCAAGAACGGCGGCATCTATCACCCCGACGATCACTCCGTCGGCCCGATCGCGCCGGTCCTCGCGTTCGGGGCGTGGGTCGGGTTCGCGATCTTCCTCGCGTTCGCCGTCCGGCGCCGGATGGTCATCGCGATGAACCGGGGCCGGAGGTATCGGAAGAGGATCGTGTGACGCGTTTTTGGTTACTCGGATGGAATGCCACCCGCATGTAACTCGACGCGCGAGAGAGGGTGCGGCTGAAAGGATCGGATGATGGATACTCGATGCGGTAGCCGGTCCGTCGAGTTCGCTAGTGCGGCGGGCCTGGGCGTTCAATTACAGCGGGATTCGAACACTCAAAGCGTCGATCCCGAGTGGTCGAGGTCGGTACGGTCCGCATCCGGTGGTCTGCGACCACGCGGCAAATATTAGCGGCCCTCCTCGGTCGGGATATCCGGACCGCGCTACTAGTCTCGTTTCGAGTTCAGTGTAGCGCGGCCGTTGGAGTTCGGGTACACCGGAGGCATCCGTAGGGGGGATGCCATGAAGCCGTATTCGATGGATTT
>JAYVTJ010000624.1:0-8230 GCA_043774415.1 Fimbriiglobus sp.
AGACCTCACCCCCCAACCCCCTCTCCGCTTCGGAGAGGGGGGGCCGGAGCAACCGCACCCCATGAACACCCCCCACCGCCGCCACTTCCTCCGGATCGCCGCACTCGCCGGCGCCGGGGGCTCCGTCGCACTTCTCGGCCACGCCCAAGATGCGCCGAAGGTCGGCGCCGACCTCGTTACTTCGGACGCCCAAACGGCCATCGACCGCGGGCTCGAATACCTCGCCGCGCACCAGCAGCCGGACGGCGCCTTCACCGATAAGAACGGCGGCGCCAACGTCGCCGTCACGGCCCTCTCGGGACTGGCGCTGCTCGCCGGCGGGCACCTCCCCGGCCGCGGGAAGTACGGGGCCGCCGTCGCCCGCGCCGCCGATTACCTTATCGCCAAGGGCGGCTCCGCCACGAAGGTCGGCTACCTCCAGAACACCGACGCGTTCCTCTCGCACGGGGCCATGTACCAGCACGGATTCGGCTCGCTCTTCCTCGCCGAAATGCACGGCACCTTCCCCGATCCGGACAAGGGGGCCAAAGTACGCGACATGCTCGAAAAGGCGATCGCGCTCATCGTGAAAGCGCAGAACCGCGAGGGGGGCTGGCGCTACGAGCCGCAGCCGACCGATTCGGATGTGTCCGTCACCGTGGCGCAGCTCATGGCCCTGCGCGCCGCGAAGAACGCCGGCATCTTCGTCGATAAGGCGGTCGTCGATAAGTGCGTCGAGTACATCCGCGGGTGCAAGCTCCCGGACGGCGGCTTCATGTACCAGAAGGGGAAGCCCGCGACCGGCTCGCTCTTTCCGCGCTCGGCCGCGGCCATCGTCGGTCTCTACAGCGCCGGCATCTACGAAGGGGAGATCATAGAGAAGGGGCTGAAATACCTCATGCGCTACCTGCCGACGGGCATCCGCAACGGCGGCGATGTGCGGCCGGACCACTTCTTCTATGGCCACTACTACGCGGCGCTGGCCATGTGGACGGCCGGGGGAACGTACTGGAACGAATGGTTCCCCGCCATCCGCAAGGATCTGCTGGGGCGGCGGAACGGGTCGAACGTGTGGGAAGACTACAACGGCACCCCGTACGGCACCGCGATGGCGTGCATCATTTTGCAACTGCCGAACAACTACCTGCCCATCATGCAGAAGTGAGTCACTTGCCCTTCTTGTCTTTCCCGGGTACGTACGGCAGTATCGGGGTGTTCGGGGCCGCCGTCTCCTGCCAGTGATTCATATCGACCGCGCCGTCGAGCGCGGCGGCGTTCTCGACTTCGGATGCCGCGGCGACGGGGGCCGGTTCGAGAACGGGTGCGGGCTGAGCCGCGAGCAGTTGGGGGGCGACGGCGGCGACGGCGGTCGCAAGGGCGGCGCCGAATGCGGCGGTCGCGATCCACTGCTGAACGGTCTGAGCCATGGCGGGAACTCCGGAAGGGGCACGTTCAGTCTACCCGATGGTAACGTTCCGGATACGGGAAAAACCCGTCGTGATGGAACCTTCACAAATCGCTACTCCGCCGCTTCCCACAACCAGCCGAACCCTTCGCCTTTCAGCGCCGCGTGCAGTTCGCTCGCGTGGACGGAATACCCCTTCCCGAGTGCGGTCGCGGCGCAGATCCCGATGACTCTTCCGCCGGAGTCCACGAGCGGCCCGCCGGACCGTCCGCGCGATTGCGTTTTCTCGGCCTGCCAGAAGAACGCCACCTCGTCCTCGCGCCGCACGGCGAGCCGCTTCGCCGCGATCGATTCCCGTTCGCACGTCGGCGGATCGCCGCTCGAGCAGCCCACCGACAGCGCGTCGAACGGGAAGCGCTTGGCCTGCTTCCCCGGCCGGATCAGCGGGAGGATCGCCACACTGCGGTCGGCGGGCACGGCCACTTTCAGCAGGGCGAAATCGGCGACGGGTCGGCGGAGCGCGGCCTTCGCCCCCTTCAGCGCGAACGCGGGTTCCGGTTTGCCGTCCGCGAAGAATTCGAACGTCAGCGCGGTCGTGTCCGGCCCGTCGGTGGCGTGGTCGGCCGTGAGCAGGTAGAGGTCGCCGTCCTTGCGGCCGACGACGACGGCCGTGGCCGTGGCGCGGTCGCCGGCGCGCATCCGCACCGTGGCCGCGAGGGCGCGCCGCCGGACGGCCGCGTCCGATTCCGGCTCGGCGTTCGAGATCAGCGCCAAGATGATGAGCGAGGCGTGCACGGGAGTCAGCCGTCCGGATCGTCGAGCAGTTGCTGGAGGCGGCCGCCGAGCGGCGCCGGGAAGCGGGCGGGCCACGACGCGTCGATCAGGCCGACGCCGATGAGATCTCGGATGTGCGTGCGATCCTTAGTCGCGCCACGCCATCAGCTTCATCCGGAGCAGTGCTTCGAGATTCGCCACTTGGAACTCCACGCCACGCTCCGATTCGTCGAGGACCGGCATGGCATTTTCGTCGTTCGGCCTGAGCTTCTCGCCCGCGAACAGCAGGTGGACGCCGCCGCTCGGCTTGCCCTGCGGTCCGTCGATGAACGTGTCGACACCCCAGACGTGGTGATAGATGAAGCCGACGCTTTCGAGCGCGGTCTTCACGGCGGGCAGGTCGGCCCGCCGGACGAGGATATCGACATCCTTCGTATTGCGCGTCGCCTCTTCGTCGATGCGGGCGACCCATTCGGCGACGGCGTTTCCGCCGACGACGGCGTAGAGCACGCCGGCTTCCTCGAGCGCCCGGGCGGCGCGCCGGCACCGCTCCTTGACCTTTTCCGCAGCCATGAGCGATCTCTCCCAACCGCTGATTTGAAGGACTGCCTCGGCCATGGTCGCGCTCCGTTGAATCCCGCTATCGTACCCCGATCACTCTTTCGCTTCCACCTCCGCGCACTCGCGGCGGAAGTACCACTCCACGGCCCATGGCGTGAAGCGGTTCGCCAGCACCAGCGCCTTGCCGATGGCCGTCAGCGTGATCTCGGATTTGTCGCGCTCGACGGCGCGGATCATCGCCGCGGCCACGGCTTCGCTCGACATCCGCTTCGGCGCCCGCGGCGTCTCGCCGGCGCGCTCGATCATGTTCTCCTGGAAGCCGGTCTCCGTGGGGCCGGGGTTCACCACGAGCACGCCGATGCCGACCTTCGTGAGTTCGGCGCGGAGGGCGTCGCTCAGCCCCTGCACCGCGAACTTGCTGGCGCAGTATTCCGAGTAGCGCGGGAAGCCCCGGCGACCGAAGATCGACGACACGTTGACGATGAGCGGCTGCACTCCCGCCCGCAGCGCCGGGATGCAGAGCCGCGTGAGTTCGGCGGGGGCGAAGAAGTTCACCTCCATGACGGCGCGGAGCGTATCGGGCCGCGTGTCGCCGAAGTACCCCGTCGCCCCGCGGCCGGCGTTATTCACGAGGATGTCGAGGCCGCCGAAGCGCTCGGTGGCGGTGCGGAGCATCTCTTTGCGAATGGAGGGATCGGTCACGTCGCCGACGACGGGGACGATCTCGGGGGATAGGATCCGCAGCTCCTCCAGCGCTCCGGCGCTCCGCGCCGATGCGATCACCTTCGCCCCGTGCTTCGCGGCTGCGAGGGCGAAGGCGCGGCCGATCCCCTGCGACGCCCCCGTCACGAGAATCCGCTTGCCCTGGAGTGTCCGCCGCATGCCGTTCCCCCCGTTTCCGACCGTGGCCGATAGCATAGGGATCGGAGGCCCCGACCATGCCACGCTTCGCGAACGCCACCCTGATCCTGCCCGATCGCCTGCTCCCCGAAGCGGGCTTCTCCGTCGAAGGGGGACGCTTCGTCTCCGTGGGTGACCCCGGCTCGGGCGATGCCATCGATCTCGGCGGCGCGCTCGTCTCGGCCGGCTTGGTCGATCTGCACGTCCACGGCGGCGCCGGCGCCGACTTCATGGACGGAACAGCGGAAGCGTTCGAGATCGTCTGCCGCTGCCACGCCCGCCACGGCACGACGAGCCTGACGCCGACGAGCACCGTGGCGACGCGTGCCGACTACGTCCGCTTCCTCGAACTCTGCGCGCACTTCGAAACGCACCCGACCGGCAGCGCCCGCTCCCTCGGCGGGCATCTGTACGGACCCTACTTCCATCCGCCCGCGAAGGGCTGCCATCCGGACGCCGACTTTCTCACGCCCGATCCGGCGCAGGATGAAGCTGTGCTCGCGTTCGCCGGGCGCGGCCTGACGACGCTGACGATCGCCCCTGAAACGACCGGTACCGAGCGGCTCGTGAAGGCGGCCCGCGACCGCGGCCTGCTCGTGACGGCGGGGCACTCCTACTGCACTTTCCCGCAGATGGAAGCGGCCATCGGCTGGGGTGTGCGCCACGTCGATCACCTCTTCAGCGCCATGTCCGACCGCGCCCGCCTGCGGGCGGCGCAGGCGTATCCGATGCGCGCCGGCGTGATGGAAGCGACCCTCCACTTCGACGAACTCACGACGGAAGTGATCGCCGACGGCTGGCATCTGGCGCCCGAGCTGCTGCGGTTCGCGTACAAGATCAAGGGGCCGGATCGACTGGCGCTCGTCACCGATTCGATGCGGGCCGTCGATTGCCCCGACGGCGAATACTGGTTCGGCCCGGACGGGACGGGCGAGCGCATCCGGCGCTCGGGGAACGTCGGCGTCACGCTCGACGGCGGCGGGCTCGCCTCCGGAGTCATGGGGATGGATCACGCGCTCCGCACGATGCTCGCCGCGACGGGCGCGCCGCTGCCCGACCTTTTCCGCATGGCGACGCTGACCCCCGCGACCATCCTCGGTCGGCAGGCCGACATCGGCAGTTTGACCGCCGGCACGCTCGCCGATTTCGTGGTCTGGAACGCCGACCTCACGGTGCGCGACGTCTTCGTCGCCGGGGAGCGGATCGTCCCATGATCGACCTCGCCGCCGCAATCGAACTGCACAAATCGGGGCGGTGGGTCGAAGCCGAATCGGCCTACCGCGCACTCCTCGCGGCATCGCCGGAGAGCGCGCTGCTGCATCAGAACTTCGCCCGGTTGCTGTTGGAAAACGGCCGCTTCGCCGAAGCAATGGAAGAATTGGAAGCGGCGCTGGCGCTCGAACCACACTCGGCGGAATTGGCACTTCTGTGCGGTCGAGTCTGGGTCGAACTCGGCGATATCCCCGAAGCGGAGCGCTGGTTCCAGCGGGCGCTCCGGCTCGACCCCGCGTCGCCCGAGGCCCACTGTCATCTCGGTGTCATCGCCCTCGACGCCGGCGCTCCGGAGCAGGCCGAGGCGACCTTCCGAACGGTGCTGGCAAATGCGCCGGAGCACTCCGGCGCCCGGCACGGGCTGGCGCGGGCGCTGCTCGATCAGGGGGATGCCGAGGGGTCCGTGCGCGAACACCGCGAGGCGATCCGCTTCCGGCCGAACTCGGCGGCGCTGCACGCATCCCTCGGGCAAACGCTGTCGAACGCGGGGGATTTGAGCGGCGCTGTCGCGAGCTTCCGCGAAGCGCTGCGGCTGAATCCGAAGTCCGCCCCCGCGCTCGGCGGCTTGGCGACGACCCTCCGCGGGAAGCTGCCGGACGACGAATTGACGTCGATGGAGGAACTGCTCGAAGCTCCGGGAATGACTCCTGCTCGGAGGGTGGTCCTCGACTACGGCCTCGGCCAAGTCTACGACGGCCGCTGCGAGTACCTCCGCGCCGCGACTCATGTGCAGCGCGCCAACGCCGAGCAGGCGCGGCTCGCCGCCGACCGCGATCTCGCATACCGGCCCGAGGATTACAAGGATTCCATCGACGGGCTGATCGCCGCGTTCACCCCGGAGTCCTTCGAACGCACCCGCGGCTTCGGCTCCCCGTGCCGCCGGCCGATCTTCATCGTCGGCATGCCGCGCTCGGGCACGACCCTCACGGAGCAGATCCTCGCGAGCCATCCGCAGGTCTTCGGCGCCGGCGAGCGGCGCTTTGTCGATCTCGGCTTCTCGACGCTGCCGGCGATGCTCGATGGAACGAAGACGCCGGTGCAGTGTCTGCCCGGTGTCACTGCGGAATCGGTGCGGACGATCGCCAACTGGCACCTCGGGAAACTGCACGCGCTGAACGCGGAGCGCCGGCACGTCGCCGACAAGATGCCGGAGAACTATCCCCTGCTCGGGTGGATCGCGACACTCTTCCCGAATGCGGCGATCCTCCACTGCACCCGCGATGTCCGCGATGTGGCGCTCTCCTGCTGGGTCACGAATTTCACGCACATCCGCTGGGCCAACGACCTCGTGCACCTCGCGGAGCGCGTGAAGGAGTACCGCCGCATCATGGCGCACCACCGCGCAGTGCTGCCGGTGCCGGTGCTGGAAGTGCCGTACGAAGTGATGGTCGCCGATCAGGAGGGGACGACCCGGCGGATACTCGACTTCCTCGGGCTGGAGTGGGACGCGGGCGTGCTGAACTTCCACGAGACGGAGCGGCTCGTGAAGACGGCGAGCGTCGCCCAGGTGCGCCGGCCGATCTACGGGAAATCGGTAGCGCGGTGGAAGCACTACGAAGCGGCGCTGGCGCCGTTCCTGGAGCGGTTGCCGGCGGAGGGATGAACACTCGAACGGGCGTGAGTGTCTTCACGGCGTCTCGATTGTCACCGCCATCACGACGGGCGCCGACTCGTGCGGGCCTTTGATCAGTTCGATGGTCTTGATCACCGCGTCCGTGCGCTTAGGCGTCACCGCGAGGTAGCGCACCTGCTGGCCCCCCTGCATCGCGAAGGCGAACTTCGATTCCGGCACGTTCGCTTTGCCGATGTAGTCCGCGAAGTGGACGCCGTTCTTCAGTTCGTGGTCCTCCGACTTGCCGTCGGCGTAGGTCAGCCGGACGATCAGGCAGACGGTCTTCTTGTCGCTGTAGGGGAAGTTCCAGCCGCCGATGCCGCTGAGGAAGTGGATCGCCTTCGCCGGCGTGTTGCACGGCAGTGTGATCGCCTTCGGCATCAGCGGAGCCTTCTTGCCGTTCGGCCCGTAGAGGAGGATCGCGTTCTTCGTTTTGTCCCCGTTCGGGTCGGTCAGCACAAAGGGCACCTTCTCGAACTCCTTCGCCTTCCAATCGCGGAACACCAGCCGTTCGCCGACGCCGTCGTCTTCGAAGAACATCCCCTTCGTCGTGATCGTCGTGGCGAACTTGTCGAGCGGGATCGGGACGTACTTCCCCTTTTGCGTCAGGAACTCCAGGAGGTCGGTGAGTTCCTCGGGCTTCATCTGCTTCTCGAACCCTTCGGGCATCAGCGACAGCTTCGATTCGACGAGTTCATCGAGATCCGCGAGCGGAAAGTTCCAGAGCTTGTTCTCGGCGTCGCGGAGTTCGACGGTCATCTTCGTCTGCGCGCTCATCACACCCGTGATGACGCGGCCGTCGGAGTGCTTGGCGATGTAGGCCTTGTAGTTCCCCTCGACGCTGCGGCTCGGATCGATGACGTGGATCAGAATCTCTTCCTTCGGGTGCACGGCGAAGCCCGTGAGGTCGGGCCCGATCTGCATCCCCTCGGCGCCGTGCTTGTGGCACTTGGCGCAGTGCGTCGTGAACATCTTCTTGCCGTTAGGCACGTCGCCGGTCTTCAGGAGGATCGGCTTCAGTTCGTCGATGACCTTCTGCCGGTTCGCGTCGGGCAAACCGCCACCGAGGGATAGGAGCTTCTTGGCCCGCTCGGCCAATTCCTTATTGGGGTGCGCAGCGAGCGCCTGCTTCTGATCGAGCTGGAGCAGGTCGAAGCGGACGCTCCCCTTTTCGACGGCATCGAGGAAGGCCTTCGCCGATTCGGGGCGGCCGAGGACGAGCCTGAGCGCGGCGGGACGGGCGACGGCGGGGAGCTTCGGCAGCTTCTCGATGAGTGTGGCACCGAGGGCCTTGGCCTTCGATTGACCGAGGACATCGATGAGGCCGGCCGCGAGTTCGGCGGAGGTCGTCGGCGTCAGCGCGTCGAGCAGCTTCAGCGCGGCAGCTTCATCCGCAGGCTGGAATTCGAGCACTTGCTTCGCGGCATCGACCCGGGCGCTGTCACTCGCTTTGGCATCGGCGACGACGACCAGCAAACCCTTCGTGAGTTCCGCAAGTTGGGTGTCGAGACCCTTCACGCCCCATGTGGACGCGAGCTTGAGGAGCTTTCCGCGGGACTCGACTGGAACCCGCACTAGCGCCCGCGTCAAATCTTTGTCATCGAAAGCCTTCAACTTGAGGAGCTTGCCGGCAGGCCATCCCGCTGCGAAGCCAGATATGATTGCAGCCGAGGCCGAATTGTTCCGAAGCGAAATCAGCCCGATCAATTGGTCCAATTCAGCTGGTG
>JAYVTJ010000625.1:0-5736 GCA_043774415.1 Fimbriiglobus sp.
TGCCACTCCTGCGCTACCTGATGATCCGCGCCGCGCGGCTGGCCGTCGTGCCCCTCCGCCGGAAGCTCGGGCGCTTCCTCAAAAGCTGCGACGATCCCCGAGCGGTGCAAGCCGAACTGCTACAGCGTACCCTCGCCCGGCAATCGGCCACGGCCTTCGGACGCGATCACGGGTTCGCCGGCATCCACACCCTTGCCGACTACCGCCGGCAGGTGCCGGTCGCACCGTACGAGCGGCTTGCCCTGTACATCGAGCGCGTGAAGGCCGGCGAAACCGACGCACTCATCGCCGACGATCGCGTGCTGCTTTTCGCCCTGACGAGCGGCACCACGGCGGCGCGGAAGTTCATCCCCGTCACCGAGCGCTACCTGCGCGACTACCGGCGGAGCTGGACCTACTGGGGCATCCGAGCGTATCAAGATCACCGCAGCCGAGTGCTCGGGCTGAGGCCCATCGTGCAGATGGTCGGCGATCCGGACGAATTCCGCACCGAAGCGGGCATCCCGTGCGGCAACCTCTCCGGCTTCACCGCGATGGCGCAGCGCCGCATGGCCCGTCGGCAGTATGCGGTTCCCGCGATCTGCGGGAAGCTCACCGACCCACTCGCGAAGTATTACCTCGCGCTGCGCCTGAGCCTCGGCACGCCCGTCGCGATGTTCCTTTCGGCGAATCCGAGCACCCTCGTCACCCTCGGCCGCACGCTCGATGCCCACAAGGATGCGCTGCTGCGCGACCTTCACGATGGCACCCTTGATTCGGCGCTCGACATCCCCGCTGACATCCGTACGGCACTGGCGCCGCGCTTGAAGGCGCGCCCCGAGGCCGCGCGGATGCTCGGCGCCATCGCCGAGAAGACCGGCGCCCTCCGTCCGATGGATGTGTGGAATCCCGGCACCATCCTCATCGGTACTTGGACCGGCGGGAGCATGGGGCCGTACCTGAAGCAGGTGCCGCAGTTCTTCGGCGACGCCCCGATTCGCGACCTCGGCCTGCTCGCCAGCGAGGGGCGGTTCACCATCCCCTTCGCCAACGGCACGGCCAGCGGCGTCCTCGACATCGCCTCGCACTTCTACGAGTTCATCCCAGAAGCCGAGATCGACTCCGCAAACCCGGTCGTGCTGGGTGCCCACGAATTGCAGCTCGGCGGTTCGTACTTCCTCATCCCGACGACGCAGGCCGGGCTGTACCGCTACCACATCTCGGATCTCGTCCGCGTCACCGGGTTCCTCGGCCGCACGCCGATGGTCGAGTTCCTCGGCAAGGGGAACCGCTTCGCGAACCTCACGGGGGAGAAGCTCTCGGAGCACCACGTCACGCAGGCGATGGCGAAGCTCGGCTGGGCTGTGGGCGCGTACACCGTCGCCCCCATCTGGAACGAAACGCAGCCGCACTACGCGATCCTGATCGAAGAAGTCGACACCCCGGATGCAGGACGACTGCTGGCGCTCGACGCGGCGCTGGCGGAGGTGAACATCGAATACGCGGCGAAGCGCCAGAGCGGACGGCTCGGCCCGATCCGCGCCGCGCTGCTTCCGGCGGGGGCGTGGCAGAAGTGGGACCGCGAGCGGTTGGCGAAGAGCGGCGGTTCGGCGGAGCAGTACAAGCGCCCCTGCTTGCAGGGGGACGTGCGGTTCGCGGAGGGGATGCTCGGGAACTAACGACCGGCGAGCGGCACCGCGCGACCGCGGCGGCGTGATCGCCCGCTACTTCCCTTTCCGCGTGCGACGGGCGAGCTTCGGCGCCGCGTCGGGCGCGGGGGTGTCTGCGGAAGCAATCCGTCACCGGGCGAGTTTGTTCGCGACTTCGATGAGCCGATCGATGTGGCTGTCCAGGGGCGGGGTCATGGCGTCGAGCCAGTGCGCGCCGCTGATGAAATACTCCAGGGAGCGCGACGGGATCGCCGCGTCGATCCGGAACGGGAGGATCGGTTTTTCCTTGCTGACGGCGCGTTCCACTTCCCGCTGGACGTGTTTGGAGCCGTTGGATGAAGCCGAAAAGACTACGACGACGAGGCGGCACTGTTCGATTCCATCGAGGATCGCTTCGCCGTAATCGCGGCCGGGAAGGATATCGCGCGGGGCGATCCAGCAGCGGATTCCGGCCGCTTCGAGACGGTGGCACACCGCGTCCGCGACTGCCTTATCCGCGCTGGAGTAGCTGATGAAAACATCGTGGTGTGAAGACCCGGCGACCACGGGCCGATCCGGATGGCCGTTCGCCGGCGCCGCATGCGGGATCGCGTTTTTCAGCCGGGCGAAGATCGGATAGGCGATCTTGATCGGGGCCAGGAAATCCTCCGGGCCACCACTCAGTGAGTCGATCGCGAGGACGTCCATGTCGACGCCTCCGCTCCCGAGCGCGGCGATCATACGAGGATAGTGCTTCGCGAAATCGGCGCGCACCGCTTCGAGCGACGCTCCGCCGTACTCGTCGAGACCGGTCAGAAGAACGATGACTTTTGCCAGAAGCGGGTTGATGCGTTGCAACCGGCGGAAGATCCCGGCCAATCGCTTGTCGGAATCGATCAGCGTCTCCGACTCCGAGATCGAATACCGGGGCCGGCCGTTCAGCAAATCTCCGCAGAAAATCATCGCGAAGGTCACGGCGGACGCGCCGAGCATCTCCCAGAGGAGCGCCGTCGAATCCGGATACCTCGAGGATGCTCCATCGAGGAGCAACTCCCCGGAATAATCGCACGTGAGAAGCGTCATCGAGTTGCGCGGGGATGCCAGGACTAGCGGGAGGCTCGCGACGTGATCGTATGCGCTGGCCCGAGCGCTTCCGTGATCGCGCTTCATCGACTCGGCGAATCGTTCCATTTGCTCCATCGCCGAGGCGGAGGCGTCGCCCCAATCGATGGTCTGGTCCAAGAGAGCCCGATGAAGGCCCGCCAAGTAAGAAGTTTTTCCCGATCCGTAATCGCCGATGATGCCCAGCACGCCATCGGCCGCGGCGGTGCGCGTCACCTCCGGACAGACCGGGCATTTTCGACCGTCGCGTACGACGGCGAAACAGTCTTCGCAGTACAGAACCTTTTTCATGGGGGGTCTCCGATCGCGTCTACTTTCGCGTCCGGCTCCGCCGGGCGAGCTTCGGCGGCGCGTTCGGCGCCGGCGTCTCCTCCGCAATCGCCGCCAGCTGCTGGCGCTTGTCGATCTCTCCCGCATATTCCAAGAAGCGCGTCTGACTCCTCAGCGCCGGCTGCCCCTCGGCCGGACGCACCCGGGTGTACGTGCCATCCGCTTGCAACAAGCGCGCTTTGCCCGTGTCGGCGACGCTGATCGCCAGAATCTCGTCGATGATGCGGGCCTTCAAATCGGGCTGCTCGATGGGGAACGCCACCTCGACGCGGCGCGTCAAGTTGCGGTCCATCCAGTCGGCACTGCCGATGTACACCTCCGGATGGCCGTCGTTCTCGAAGTAGAAAATGCGGCTGTGCTCCAAGAAGCGATCGACGACCGAGATCACGCGGATCGTCTCGCTCACCCCCGGCAAACCCGGCCGGAGGGAGCAAATGCCGCGGCAGACGACGTCGATCTTCACCCCCGCTTGGCTCGCCCGGTAGAGCGCCTTCACCACGCTCGGTTCGAGCAGCCCGTTGAGCTTCACCGTGATCTTCGACTTCTTCCCGGCCTTCTGGTTCGCCGCCTCGCGGTCGATCTTCTCGAGGATCGACGCCATCATCCGGCTCGGCGCCAAAATGAGCTTGCGCATCGGCGGCGACGCGGTCGAGGCCGTGAGGTGGTTGAAAAGCAGCGTCACGTCTTCGGCGAAGTCGGGGTTCGTCGTGAAAAAGCCGATGTCGGTGTAGAGTCGCGCCGTCTGCGGGTTGTAGTTGCCGGTGCCGAGGTGGACGTAGCGCCGCAGGGTGTTGTCCTCATCGCGCCGGACCACGAGGCAGACTTTGCAGTGCGTCTTCAATCCGACGAACCCGAACACGACGTGGACCCCGGCCTTTTCGAGTTCCTTCGCCCAGAGGATGTTCCGCTCCTCGTCGAGGCGGGCCTTCAGTTCGATCACGGCCGTGACCTGCTTGCCGCGGTCGGCGGCGCGCTGCAGCGCCCGCACCACGGGGCTGTCGCTGCTCGTGCGGTAGAGCGTCTGCTTGATGGCGAGCACGCGGTCGTCGTCCGCCGCCGCATCGACGAAATCGACGACGTGCTTGAAGCTTTCGTACGGGTGGTGGACGAGGATATCCTTGCTGCGGATGGCGGCCCACGGGTTCGACGCGAGCGTGAAATCGCGGAGGAGCACCGGCACGAACGCGGGGTCGCGCAGCTCGGCGAAGCCGGGCAGCGCGTGGATCTGGAACAGGCCCGTGGTGTCGAGCATCCCCGGCGCGCGCGTCACGTCCTCGGGTCCGATGTCGAGCGCGGCCATCAGGAACTGCTCGATCTCGGCCGCGGCGCCGCTCTCGATTTCGAGCCGGACGGCGTGGCCGCGCCGGCGCTGCTTCACGTTCTCCTCGATGGCGCGCAGCAGATCTTCGACGTCGTCGTCGAGTTCGAATTCGCTATCGCGCGTCACCCGGAACGCGACCACACTCTCGATGGTCGTGCCCGGAAAGAGGTCGGCGAGGTGGAGCCGGATCGCCTCTTCGAGCGGGGCGAACGAGGCCGTGCGCGCATCGGCCGTCGCCAGTTGCACGAGGCGCGGCAGCACGCCGGGCACCTGTACGACGCCGAACCACGGCTCCGGTTCGCCGGGCCGACGCAGCACGACCGCGAGGTTGAGCGACTTGTTCAGCAGGTGCGGGAACGGGTGCGCCGGATCGGTGGCCAGCGGCGTGAGCACGGGGAAGATCTGCTCGCGGAAGAGATCGCGCAGGTGCGTCAGATCGGCGGGCGTCAGCTCCTTGCCGTACTTCACGATGATGCCCTTGTCCCGCAGGGCGGGCAGCACCTCCTCGTTCAGGCAGCGGTACTGCGCGGCGACGAGTTCCTGCACGGCGGCGTTGATCTTCTCGAGCTGCTCGACGGGGAGCATCTTGTCGGCGCCGGAGCCGGTGGCGATGCCGGCCGTGACCTTCTGGTGCAGCCCGCCGACGCGAACCATGAAGAATTCGTCGAGGTTGCTGCCGAAGATTGCGAGGAATTTGAGGCGTTCGAGCAGCGGGACGGTCGGATCCTGGGCCTCTTCGAGGACGCGCCGGTTGAACTCCAGCCAGCTCAGTTCGCGGTTGAAGTACAGCTCCGGGTTGTCGAGGTTCGCGGGATTCGGAGCCGGGTTCATGGGGGCTTTCACGGAGTCGGTGCGGACGCCCGTCATTCTATTGCGACGCCGTCTGTCCGGCACTTTCCCCCCACCCAGCGTTGGACAGAGATGCAAATCGCCGGACAGAGATGCAGATCGCCGGACAGGCGTTGCGCATCAAGGGGTTACGATCGCAGTCCGCAGTCGGATCGTACCGATTCCAATTCCGACCGCATGCGCCACCCTCTCCATCGGAATCAAACCGCTCCGGTCGGAATCATCGGTACCGGCTAGGCAAACCGGGACTTGTGTCCGATTTGCGGGATTCTCTTGACTCCGCCTTGCGATGCTCGACGCTTATCGCGCGCTGAGCCATGCGATGACGCGAACCGCAGGGATAAATTAATCGTGCCTGTCCCCTTTCCCAGGGCACCGACTTGCGGCGAAGGTGGTATCGCGTGTGAAGTGAAAGCTCTTTCTGAGCCGGAAGCGTGAGCGACGCCACCTTCGAACGTCCCGTGCGCATAGCGCCGCGGAAATTCG
>JAYVTJ010000626.1:0-3351 GCA_043774415.1 Fimbriiglobus sp.
GGCTGCAGCCGAGGGAATAGATGTCGGTCTCGGCGCTGACGCTCACGGCGTCCGCGGCCTGTTCGGGTGAGGAAATCCATGGTGCCCAGGGTGTAGCCCTGCCCGCCGAGGATCGCCGGGTCGTCGGGCGGCTTCTCGCCCCGGCGGACGGCGAAGCCGAAGTCGAGGAGCTTGGCCCGGCCGTTCGGAGTCACGATGATGTTCGACGGCTTCAGATCGCGGTGGATGTATCCGGCCCGATGCGCCTCGTGCAATCCGAGCGCCAGATCGGCGAAGAGCCGCGCGGCGGTTTCCGAACCCATCGGGCCACCGTCTTGGACGCACTGCTTGGCCGTCGTTCCGGGGGCATACTCCATCGCGAGGAAGTGGATGCCGTCGGCCTCGCCGGAATCGAGCGTGCGGGCCAGCGCCGGATGCGCCGGGAGTTCCGCGCCGATGGCCATCTCGCGCCGGAAGCGGATGAGCGTGCGCGGCTCGGCCTTGGCCCGCTTCGGCGCGAGCAGTTTCAGCGCGACGAGTCCGGGAGTCGCACCGCCGACGGGAACGCTCCGCCGCCGGGCCAAGTAGACGATGCCCATTCCGCCGCGCCCGAGGGGGTAAAGCAGGGTATACTGGCCGATGACAAGCCCCTGCCAGTGGCCCGCCGAGAGCTTGTCGGATTGGAACGGGGTCAGCGCTCCCCGCGCGATCAGGAATTTGGCGAATTGTTCGCGGGTCCCGCTAGCGCCGAGGCCCGACTCGGCGTACAATCGCATCGACGCTTCTCGATCCATGATCCGGCTGCGGACCGCGGCTTCGAGCAGGGCTGCGATGGTATCCGGAGCGGGCATCGGTTGTCCGAGAATCGCGGGAGTCGGAGCGGAGTCCATCTTACGGCGGGATGCCGGCGGCGCGGAATCGGAGGGGGGAACTTTGTCGAAGCACATGCAGCGGGATCTCGACGCGCTCCAGCAGCAACTGCTGAAGATGGCCGGCAACGTCGAGGAGGCCATCCACAGCGCGACCCGCGCCCTCGAAACGCGGGACGCCGAGCTCGCCGAGCGCGTCATCGCCGGGGACGACGCCATCGACCGACTCGAGAACGAGGTGCAGGAGGAGTGCCTGAAAATCTTGGCCCTGCACCAGCCGGTCGCGGTCGATCTGCGCCGCATCAGCTCGATCCTGCTGATCACGACCGACCTCGAGCGCATGGGCGACCTCGCCTCCGGACTCGCTGAGAAAGCGCTCGAACTCTCGCACCCACCATACGCGGAGATCCCCGCCCGTCTCCGCCCCATGACGCTGCGAGCGACCGAGATGGTGAACCGGGCGCTGAACTCGCTCGTCAGGTCGGATGCCGATGAGGCGCGGGCCGTCGTGGCGATGGACGACGATGTGGACGCGGACAACGATGCGATCCTCGCGGAGGTCATCGCGCGCATGAAGCTGCCCGCCGGGGAAATCGATTCGGGCCTCGCACTGCACGCGGCCGTGCGGTACGTCGAGCGCATCGCCGACCACGCCACGAATATCGCCGAAGATGTGATTTACCTGGTCGAGGGGTCGATGGTCCGACATCTCTCCCCCGCTCCTCAACCGGCGCCGGCGAGCTGATCGAGGACGACCCTCACCGCGCGGACCTGCTCCGGATCGACCCGCACGCGATCCGCTTGCCCGTCCGATCGCCGGAACGTGCCGTGAATTTGGTCGCAACCCGTCGCTGTGATGATCGCTGCCACATTCTCCGGCCCGATTCCCGAACCGGGCAAGATCTCGATGCGACCCCGAGACCATCCGACATTTCGGCGGATCGCGCTCGCTCCGTGCTCCGCAGTCGGCTGACATCCGCTTGTCAGCAAGCGGTGGAACCCGAGTCCGATGAGCAATTCGAGATCGTCGGCACCGCGCGGCGCGACATCCCACGCACGATGGAAGACGGCGGGAACGCCCCGGCAAGCGCCGATCAGCCGCCGGCATCCGTCGGCATCGATGGAGCGATCCGACTCCAGCACCCCGAACACGAATGCGGCGGGCGGATCGTCCAGTCGCTCCCCGATCTGCCGCAGCATGATGTTGAGAGCGTCATCGGCCTCGAAGGATTCGTCGGCGACAGGGCGGATCATCACAGCGATCGGAATCGATCCCGCCGAACGGATCGCGCGATACAGCTCGATCGGCGATGTCAGTCCACTCCGTCTCAGATCGGCACACAACTCCAGTCGATCCGCGCCGGCTGCCTCTGCGGCCATCGCATCGGCGAGCGATTCCACGGCCACTTCGAGCAGTACGCGCCTCACTTTGATCCCTTGCTCATGGGCGCGGACACCTTCTCCACATCGCGGAGCACGCGGAGGATGTTGCCCCCGAGGATTTTGAGGATGTCATCTTTCTTGTAGCCCCGATTCAGCAGTTCCTGCGTGATGGTCGGGTAGCACGAAACGTCTTCGAGCTGCTTCGGCGTCTTGCCGATACCGTCGTAATCGGATCCCAATCCGACGCTGTCGATGCCGGCGATCTCGATGATCTGTTCGATGTGATCGACGACATCGTGGACGCTCCCGGCCGGGTAGTCGTTCTGCTTCTGCCACTCGCGCATGGCCTCCTTGAACTTGGCCTCGTCGTCCGGGTACTTCTTCTTCAGCTCGCGGCCGACGTCGAACATCTTCTGCATGGCCTGCGCTCCCTCGGGCACCACGAATCCGGAGAAGAAGTTGACCATCACGACGCCGCCGTTCTCCTTGACGAGTTTGAGCACGTCGTCCGGGACGTTGCGCGGGTGATCGGCGACGGCCCGCGCCGAGGAGTGCGAGAAGATGACGGGTGCCTTCGAGACTTTCAGCGCCCCTATCATCGTGTCCGGAGAGACGTGCGAGAGATCGACGAGCATCCCGAGGGCGTTCATTTCCAGCACGACCTCTTCACCGAATTTGCTCAGGCCATTGGCGCGGGGGGCATCTGTGGCGCTGTCGGCCCAGGCGAGCGATTCCGAGTGCGTCAGCGTCATGTAGCGCACGCCCAGTTTGTAGAGCATGCGCAGGGTGCCGAGGGAGTTGTCGATGCTGTGGCCGCCTTCGATGCCGATGAGCGACGCGATCTTCCCGGCGTTGCGGATGCGCTCGATGTCGGCGACGGTGTAGGCCATCTCCAGATCTTTCGGATACTGCTTGGCGAGGCGGTGGATCACGTCGATCTGTTCGAGGGTCAGCGTTACGGCGGTGCCCTTCTTCGCCGTGTCGGCGGGGACGTAAGCGCTCCAGAATTGTGCGCCGACGCCGCCCTTCTTCAAGCGGGGGAGATCGGTGTGCAGCTCGGGTTGGTTCTTGGTCAGGTCGAAAGTCTTGAATGAGAGATCGTTCTTGGTCCGCAGCGCCC
>JAYVTJ010000627.1:0-3569 GCA_043774415.1 Fimbriiglobus sp.
CGGCGACCGTCCCTTCCGGCACATCGAGTAGCGCGGCGACTTCCTTGCGGGTACGCCCCTCGAGATCGCACAGGACGACAACGGCCCGGTAGTATTCGGGCAGTCGACTCAACTCCTCATCCAGCAGCAGTTGCACGTCGGGCGATAAATCTTGCGCCGCAGTTCCGGGATCGGGCATATCCGTCACCTGAGCTTCCCTCGCCTTTCGCCGCGCGGCCGAGCGCCGGGCCTGCAGCGCCGTGCGATGGGCGACCCCGAACAGCCAGTTGCCGAGCATCTCGCGCGGCCGCACCGAGCACGCTTTGCGGACGAGGACGATGAATGTGGCTTGGAAAGCATCTTCGGCATCGTGGTGGTTCAGCAGTCGCCGGCAGACGGCCCACACCATCGGACCGTGCCGATGGACGATGCCGGCGAGCGCCGTACCGTCGCGGTGCTCGAGAAAGCGGCCGAGCAGTTCGCCGTCGGTGATGTCGGCGCTGTCCGACACCGCCTTGCGGAAGTGTCCGATGAGACTTGTCGTCGATCCGGTCGGCATGATTCGTCCCGAGCGGGTGAACCGGCCTATCCTCTACCGGTACTCTGCCGGCCGACGAAGATTTGATACGCGAGTCTACCAAAGAAAACGGATCCGGGCATTTTGCCCGGATCCGGTCTTAGAGCTTCAATCTTTCGCGGTGTGTCACTCCGCCAGCGCCGTCTGACCGTAGCCCACTTCCTGCGGCATGTTGATCCGGACTTCCGATTCGTGGTGGAACTTGAAGCCCGTCCCGGCCGGGATCAAGTGGCCGAGGATCACGTTCTCCTTCAGGCCGACGAGCTGATCGACCTTGCTCGCCAGCGCCGATTCCGTGAGCACCTTCGTCGTCTCCTGGAACGACGCGGCGCTGATGAAGCTGTCCGACTGCACGGCCGCCTTCGTGATCCCGAGCAGTTGCACTTCGCTATCGGCCGGGATCGGCGTCTCGAACGTCGGCAGCTTCTTCTTCGTCGTGCCGGCCGCCGTGAGGTTGGCGCGTTCGTCTTCGAAGGCGTCCTTCGTCACGATCTCGTGCTCGCGGAACGAGCTTTCACCCGGCGCCACGACCTTCACGCACTCTTCGACCAGCCGGCGGTTGATCTCGGCGAAGTTGAACTTGTCCATCACGAGACCCGGCAGCAGGCCCGTGTCGCCGGTCTTCTCGACGCGCACCTTGCGGAGCATCTGCGAGCAGATGATCTCGATGTGCTTGTCGTCGATGTCCACGCGCTGGGCGCGGTAGACGGCCTGCACTTCCCGCACCAGGTACTCCTGCACGGCCTCTTGCCCCTTGATCGCGAGGATGTCGTGCGGCACGAGTGGCCCGTACACCAGCGGGTCGCCGGCCTTCACGTATTCGCCCGTCTGCACGCACATCTGCGCACCGGCGGGCACTTGGTGCTCCTTCTCCGGGGCGCCCGTCGGCTTGCCGTCTTCGGTCTCCGGCTGCACCCAGATGATGCGCTTGCCGCGCTTCTTGACGGGGTCGAGCCGGACCTTGCCCGAGATGCTCGCCATGACGGCGGGGTTGCGCGGCCGGCGGGCTTCGAAGAGTTCGGTCACGCGCGGCAGACCGCCGGTGATGTCCTGCGTCTTCGACGCTTCCCGCGGCGTCTTGGCGATCAGCGTCCCGGCGGCGACGATCTGACCTTCCGTCACCATGACGTTGGCGCGCTCGTGGATGAAGTACGCCCGGAGGACGGTGCCGTTCTTGTCTTCGATGAGCACCTGCGGGTGGAGATCCCCCTTGTGCTCCATGATCGTGAGGCGCTCGATCCCCGAGCTGGCATCGCGCTCCCGGCGGAGGGTTTCCCCTTCGCGGATGTCCTGATAGCGCACCTTCCCGGCGTCTTCCGAGATGATCGGGATCGCGTTCGGATCCCAGCGGCAGAGCGGCGTGCCGGGCTGGATTTCTTGGTTGTCGTTCACGAGCATTTCGGCCCCGTTGGGCACCGAGTAGCGCTCGATCGGCTCGCGGTCCTTCGGACGCACGATCACGACTTCGCCCGTGCGCGCGAGGGCGATCTTGTGCCCCTGCTCGTTCGTGGTGACGGTGATGCGCTCGAACGTCACGATGCCGCCCTTCTTCGACTTCGACTCGCTGTCGGACGCGGTCCGCTGGGCGACGCCGCCGAGGTGGAAGGTCCGCATCGTGAGCTGCGTGCCCGGTTCGCCGATGGACTGAGCCGCGATGATCCCGGCCGCCATGCCCTCTTCGACGAGCGAGCCGGTCGAGAGGTCCATCCCGTAGCAGAGCCGGCAGATGCCGAGGGTCGCCTGGCAGGTCATCGGGCTGCGGACCGTGACCTTGTCGATGCCGAGCTTTTCGAGGAGCCGGGCTTTGTCCGGGGTGAACATCTCGTTCTCTTCGACGATCGGCGCCCCCGACTGCGGGTGGACGATGGCCGTGCGGCTGACGCGGCCGCGGATGGCGTCGTACAGCGGACGATCGACTTCGTCCCCCTTGTACATGATCCCTTTGGTCACACCCTGCGTCGTGCCACAATCGTACTGCGTGAGCACGACGTTCTGGGCCACGTCGGCGAGCTTCCGCGTGAGGTAGCCCGAGTCGGCCGTTTTGAGCGCGGTGTCCGCAAGGCCCTTTCGGGCACCGTGCGTCGAGCTGAAGTATTCCAGCACCGTCAGACCTTCGCGGAAGTTCGACTTGATCGGCGTCTCGATGATCTCGCCCGACGGCTTGGCCATGAGGCCCCGCAGACCCGCGAGCTGGCGGATCTGTTCCTGGCCGCCCCGGGCACCCGAGGTGCTCATGAGGAAGACCGGGTTCAGGTACGGCACGACCTTGCCGGTTTCGTCCGGCCGGCGGTCGTTCGCGAGGTCGGTCATCAGTTGGCGGGTGATCGCTTCGCGGGCCTTGTTCCAGTTTTCGATCGTGAGGTTGTAGCGTTCGCTCTCGGTGATGATTCCCTTCTCGTACTGCTTGCGGAGCTTGTCCACTTCCTTGTCCCGCATCTTCAGTTCGGCTTCCTTCATATCGGGCGTGCGCAGGTCGCTCGCGGCGAAGCTGAGGCCCGACTTCGTCGATTCCTTGAAGCCGATCTCCTTCATCTTGTCGAGCAGCTTGATCGTCTCGCGGCGGCCGAGGATCTGATAGCAGTCGGCGATGATCCGGCTGAGGTACTTCGTGCCGAGGGCGAGGTCGTAGAAGGCCATCTTCTCGTGGAGGATGTCGTTGAAGATCACGCGGCCGACGGTGGTGCGGACGAGGCCCTTCTTGCTCGGGATTTCTTCCGGCTTGCTGGCGCCGCGTTCGTCTTTCACTTCGCTGATGATCTTCTTGTCCAGCGGCAACCGCACTTGGATGCGGGCGTGGATGCCGAGCTTCCCTTCGGCGTACGCTTGGTAGACTTCCATCTGCGAGTGGAAGGTCATGCCGTCGCCTTTTTCGATCTTCTCGCCCTCTTCCCCTCGGGAAGCCGTGAGCCAGTAGCAGCCCATCACGATGTCTTGCGACGGCGTGATGATCGGGTTGCCGTTGGCCGGGCTGAAGATGTTGTTCGTCGACATCATCAGAACGTAAGCTTCGACC
>JAYVTJ010000628.1:0-6015 GCA_043774415.1 Fimbriiglobus sp.
CTCGGAAGCGGAGAAAAAGAAGCAGCTCGACGATCTTGCGAAGCAGATGGCCGAACTCCTCGCCAAGATCGAATCGCTGAAAGCGACCCCTGTGACGGCGACCGTCGTCGGGCCGGTCGTTCCCGAAGGGACGATCCCCGAAGAGCTGCTGAAGCCGTTCGCCTGGCGCTGCATCGGCCCCGCGAACATGGGCGGCCGCGTCACGGCGCTCGCGGTCAACGAGTCCGACCCGATGATGTACTGGGTCGGCTTCGGCGGCGGCGGACTGCTGAAGACCGTCAACAACGGCATCACCTTCGAGAACCAATTCGACAAAGAGGCGACCGGCGCGATCGGCGATGTCGCGGTGGCGCCGAGCGATCCGAACATCGTCTGGGTCGGCACCGGCGAGAACAATCCGCGCAACTCCGTGAGCTACGGCGACGGCGTCTACAAGAGCCTCGACGGCGGCAAGTCGTGGAAGAACATGGGGCTGAAGAAGTCGTTCCAGATCGGGAAGGTCATCATCCATCCGAAGAATCCGGACATCGTCTACGTCGGCGCCCTCGGCCGGCTCTACGGCGCCAACGAAGAGCGCGGCGTCTTCAAGACCGAAGACGGCGGCAAGACCTGGGTCAAGGTCCACTTCGTCGATGAGAAGACCGGCGTCGTGGACCTGCGGATGGATCCGACCGACCCGAACGTGCTGATCGCCGCGTACTGGGAGCACAAGCGCGACGAGTTCGACGGCTTCCACGGCACCCCGCCGGTGCCCGACGCCTACGGGCCGGTGGTCACGCACGGCGCCAGCGGCGGACTGTTCAAGACGGTGGACGGCGGCAAGAACTGGAAAAAGCTCACCGATGCAAAGCTGAAGAATGGACTGCCGACGACGAAGACGGGCCGCATCGGGCTGGACTACTCGCGCAAGACGAAGGGGCTGCTCGTCGCGATCATCGACACGGAGAAAGGCGGCACCGGCCCGCCGCCGTCGAACACGTACTTCGGCGCCGTGATGGACGACGCCCCCGATAAGGGCGGCGTGAAGCTGACGGAGGTGACGGAGAACTCGCCGGCGCACAAGGCCGGGCTGAAGTCGGGCGAGATCGTCACGATGGTGGACACCACGAAGGTGGAGGGGACCGAGACGCTCGTCGACTATCTGCAATCCAAGAAGCCGGACGACAAGATCACGGTGACGGTGAAGCGCGACGGCAAGGACGCGAAAGTCGAAGTGACCCTCGCGGCCCGCACTCCGGAGCCGCCCCCCGCGTCGGCGCCGCCGTCGGCCGGATTCCGCCTGGCGCGCGGCGATGCCCTCGCCGTCGGCACCGTCGCCGAGGATGGCCCCGCCGCGAAAGCGGGCATCAAGGAAGGGGACGTCATCACGAAGATCGGCGACAAGATCGTGACCGTGCTCACGGAATATGTCACGGAGATTTCGAAGCGTAAAGCGGGGGACAAGGTCAAATTCACGGTCGTCCGCGGCAAGGAGACGAAGGAGATCGAAGTCGTGCTCGGCCCGCCGATCCCCGGTCAGGGCGTCGGCCCCGGCGGCCCGCCGCGCGGCGTGACGAACACCCGCCCCTTCGGCATGGGCCTCGGCGGCCAGCAGGCGAACGTCCAGCGCCGCCAGGGGAAAGAGGGCTTCGAGACCGGCGGGATCTTCCAATCCACCGACAGCGGCGAAACGTGGACGCGCATCAACAGCCTCAATCCGCGGCCGATGTACTTCAGCCAGATCCGCGTCGATCCGACCGACGATAAGTCGATCTACGTTCTCGGCGATGTGCCGACGCCGGTCTATCGCAGCACCGACGGCGGCGCCAAGTTCGACACCGTGCAGACCGCGAGCGGCGTCCACGCCGACGGCCACGCCCTCTGGATCAATCCGAAGGATGCGCGCCACCTCATCGTCGGCTGCGACGGCGGCTTCTACGCGAGCTACGACAAGGGCGCGAAGTGGGATCACATCAACACGGCGCCGATGGGGCAGTTCTACCACGTCGCCGTGGACAACCGCCGGCCCTACCGCGTCTACGGCGGCCTCCAGGACAACGGCAGTTGGGGCGGCCCGAGCGACACTCTCAAGCGCAGCGGGCCGGTGAACGAGGATTGGATTTTCGTCAGCGGCGGCGACGGCTTCGTCTGCCGCGTCGATCCGACCGACTCGGATCTCGTGTACGCCGAGAGTCAGGGCGGGAACATCAGCCGGCGGAACTACCGCACCGGCGAGCAGGGCTTCATCCGCCCCGCCCGCAAGCCGACCGAGGAGCCGCTGCGCTTCCACTGGAACACGCCGTTCATCCTCAGCAACCACAACTCGCAGATCTTCTACAACGGCGCGCAATCCGTGTACAAGTCGGTGAAGAAAGGGGACGAACTCAAAGCGATCTCCCCCGATCTCACGCGCTCGAAGGCCGGCGCGCTCACGGCCATCGCCGAGTCGCCGAAGAACCCGGATGTGCTCTGGGCCGGCTCCGACGACGGCTACATCTGGATCACGAAGGACGGCGGCGCCAAGTGGGACAACCTCACGTCGAACATCCAGAAGGCGGGCCTCGGCGGCTATCGCCAGACGGCGACGATCGAAACGTCCCGCGAGAAGGAGGGCCGCTGCTATATCACCTTCGACGCCCACCGTTCGGACGATGACAAGCCGTACATCTTCGTCACCGAAGACTTCGGCGCCACCTGGAAGAACGTCGCCCTGACACTACCGCAGTTCGGGAGTACGCGCTGCTGCCGCGAGGACATCGTCAATCCGAACGTCCTCTACGCGGGCACCGAGTTCGCGCCGTTCGTGAGCATCAACCGCGGCGAGACGTGGACGAAGCTCGGCAGCGGTCTCCCCACCGTGGCCTGTCACGAGTTCGCCCAGCCCACGACCGCGAACGAACTCGTCGTCGGCACCCACGGCCGCAGCGTTTGGATCCTCGACATCAACGCCGTGCGGCAGATGAAGCCGGGCACCCTGAAGGACGCCGCGACGCTCTTCGCCCCGGCGACGGCGGTGCGCTGGAAGCTCGGCGCCAACGGCGAGTCGCCGTACAGCAGCAGCGATCGCAAGTTCGTCGGCACCAACCCGACGCGCGGCACGACGCTCGACTTGCTGATGACGAAGAAGGCCGAGAAGGTGGCGCTCACGGTGATCGACGCCGGCGGCAAAGTGGTGTACGAGTACAAGGCGCCGACGGGGGCGCAGCGGCCGGCGAACTTCAAGCCGATCACGGAGCCGGGGCTGCACCGCATCGTCTGGAGCCTCGCGGGTCAATCGACCGGCGGTGGAGGCGGGGGCGGGCGCCGGCCCGTCGGCGGCGGTCAAGTGGCGCCGGGGGCGTACAAGGTGCTGCTCGTCGTGGACGGCAAGGAGTTCGTCCAGCCGCTTCACGTCGAGTTGGATCCGAACGCCTCGAAGGATGTGGTGAGCACGGAGGACGCCGTGTGGGAACTCGAAGCCGAGCGGAAAGCGCGCAAGCCGAAGGAGCTGCGCGACGACAATTGAGTATCGCTTCCTCGCTGGCGCGTCGGGCTAACAAGAAGGCGCCGCCGCGTACCGACTCCGGTAAATCGGCCGCCCCTCCTGCCGGAACTTGCGCTCGAAGTTCGTGAGGTAGTCCATGTCGTGCTGCGGCTCATTTTCCGCGGGCGGCGCCAGCGGCGTCAGTTCTTTCACGCCGCGCAGGAGTTCCGTCACCATCTCGAAGTAGTCGTGCACGTCGGTCACGAAGTGGAGCACGCCGCCCGGCTTCAGGACGCGCACCACCAGCCGGGCGAACTCGTCGGTGAAGAGCAGCCGCTTCTTGTGCTTGTTCTTCCACCACGGGTCGGGGAAGAAGACGTGGACGACGCTCACGCTTCCGGGGATCACGACCTCGCGCAGGATGCGCTTCGCATCGGCGCAGCAGGTCCGCACGTTCGGCAGCGCGCGCAGGGCGATGCGCTCGGTCGCGTAGAGCTGGTACTTCCGCACGATCTCGATGCCGAAGAAGTTCGTGTCGGGCCGGGCGATGCCGGAGTTCGCGAGGAACAGCCCCTTCCCGAAGCCGACTTCGAGTTCGACGGGCTGATCCTTCGGGAAGATCGCGGACCACGGGACGGGGTCGAGCGGCCGGCCGGCCATCGTCCATTCGCCGGGCACGTCGAGCAGGTAGGGTGCGAGTTCGGCGCGGTCGAGCCGCTTCGTCTTCCGCACGCCTCAGCTCCCCGCTCGGAGCGGCACGCCGGTGATGATCGCCCGGAAAACCGGCTCCGCGCCGACGTACCCCTGGAGCAGAAACCGCGTCAGCCGGCGATCGACCTTCAGCCCGCGGCCGATCATCACGAGCCGGTCGCCGGGGCGGACCATGCGCTTGAACTTGGCGCCGTCGATGCCGCCGAGGCCCATGAGCTGATCCTTCACGAAGCCTTCGGAAACCGTGTAGTACCCCGAGAGCTGGGCGCCGGCTTCGAGCATCAGCACGCCCGGCATCAGCGGGAAGCCGGGCATGTGCCCCGTTGCCCAAAAGTCGCTCTCGGTCACGTCCTTGTACCCGACGACGAGGTGCTTCGCGGTATCGATGTGGACGACCGCCGTGAGCATCTCGATGGCGCCGCGGTGCGGGTTCACCCGGCGGATGGCGTCGAGGTCGGCGACGACCTTCGTGAGGTCGAAGCTCGTCGGGTCGAGGTCGGGCAGGTCGTCGGTCGCGCGCATTCCGCAAAGCTCCATTCCCGGTTCACGAGATCACATCGAGTAGTTGCGGCAGTTCCGTGATGAGCACGTTCGGCCGCGTCGCGTCATCCTTCAGCCCCTCGGCGCTGGCCGCGAGCGAAGCCTTGTCCCCCGCGAAGAGGGCTGTTTTCATACCGAGTTTCTTCGCCGGGGCGATATCGCGCGTCAGGCTCGAACCGACGTGGAGGATTTCGGAGGGCGGCACCCCCCGCGCCGCCAGCGCCGCGAGGGCGGCGCCGAAGAGCGTGTCCGACGGCTTCTTGGCCTTCACATCGTGCGACAGGATGCGGAGCGGGCCGGGGAGGACGGCGTTGAAGTCGAGCGTCGGATCCTGGGTGCGCAGGCCGCGCATGATTTGGGCCGGCGTGAAGCACTGGCCGTCGGCGAGCAACCCCTGCTTGAGGCCGCGGTCGGCGATCATGCGCAGGGCGTCGGCGGCGCCGGCGTAGCACCCGGTACCCTGGATGCTCGCGTGATAGAAGTAGGCGACCTTCTTCGCGAATTCGGACGGCGGACCGTACTGGGCGACGTCGATCTTGTATTCCTTCGTCATCAGCTTCTTGACGATATCGTCCCAGATGCGCTCGGCGAGGATTTCGGGATGGCGCTCGCCGCCGCTGCCCGCGAGGCGCAGATTGTCGAGGGCCTTCTTGAAGAGTTCCTTCATGTACGCCGACGGCGCGCCCGGCTTGCGGCTCATCGAGTTCCACATTTTGAATTCGAGGATCGTCTTGTCGAAGGCCGCATCGGTCACGAAGTCGAGGGCCGCTCCGTATTGGAGTTCGCCCGTCGGGATGGCGAGGAGCGTGCCGTAGACGGTCCAGAGCACGGCGCGGACGGGGAGCTTCGCGAGACTCGGGCGGGCTTTGGGGGCTTCGACCTTCGGCATGGCGGGCCACGGGAGGCCGCGCGTGTCGAGGTATTCGAGGGCGTACTGTTCGAGGGTGAGCGCCATGACGGGCCGGCGGAGAGTTCGGATTTCCGGGGGGCGTTCTCCGCGTAGATTAGCGACGGCGGGCCGTCCTGCAAGGTGTTCGCACCGGTGCGACCGCCGCAGACCTCACCCCCTAGAGCGGACTTCGAGTTGTCACAGCAGTCTTGATCCCGGAGGGATCGCAGAGATTAGCCGGCGGTCGGAGACCGCCGGATCCGAACCGGGGATCGATCGACCCCGGAGGGGTCGCAGCGCTCGGCCCATTCTCTGCGACCCCTCCGGGGTCGAGGCCATTTCATCGACAACCGGTGGTCTGCGACCACCGGCTAATATCTTTGACCCCTCCGGGGTCGATCGAGTCACGATCCGATACGAAAACTCGATGTCC
>JAYVTJ010000629.1:0-9329 GCA_043774415.1 Fimbriiglobus sp.
TTCGAGCCCCACCGTTGCACGCTCGCCAAACGGTGGGGCTCGAAGACTCGACCCACCCTACGAAGAAATGCCATTGGAGCGCTCATGGAACATCGCCAACTCGGTCGCTCGGGATTCAAAGTGCCGGTGCTCAGCCTCGGCACCGGCACCTTCGGCGGCGGCAACGAGTTCTTCAAATCGTGGGGCGATACCGACGCGAAGGGCGCGACCAAGCTCGTCGATATCTGCCTCGATGCGGGGCTGAACTTCTTCGACACGGCCGACATCTATTCCGTCGGACTCGCCGAAGAGGTGCTCGGCGCCGCGATCAAGGGGCGACGCGACAAGGTGCTCATCTCGACGAAGGCGACCTTCCGCATGGGCGACGGTCCGAACGATGTCGGCTCGTCGCGATTCCACATCGTGAAGTCGTGCGAGGCGGCGCTGAAGCGCTTGCAGACCGACCACATCGACCTCTACCAGATGCACGGCTTCGATGCCCTCACGCCCGTCGAGGAGACGCTGCACGCGCTCGATCACCTCGTGAAGGCCGGAAAGGTGCGCTACATCGGCTGCTCGAACTACTCGGGCTGGCACCTCATGAAGTCGCTCGCCGCGGCGGATCGCTACGGCCTCACACGCTACGTGGCGCATCAGGCGTACTACTCGCTGATCGGCCGCGATTACGAATGGGAACTGATGCCCCTCGGCTTGGATCAGGGCGTCGGCGCCGTCGTCTGGAGTCCGCTCGGCTGGGGCCGACTCACGGGCAAGATCCGCCGGGGTCAACCGCTGCCCGCGACGAGCCGGTTGAACAGTTCGCTCAGCACGGAGAAAGGCCCGCAGGTTTCCGATGAGTACCTCTACATCGTCGTGGATGCGCTGGATGCCACAGCGAACGAGACGGGCAAAACAGTCCCGCAGGTCGCGCTCAACTGGCTCCTCGGCCGGCCGACCGTCGCGACTGTCATCGTCGGCGCCCGCGATGAGAAGCAGTTGAAAGAGAACCTCGGCGCGATCGGATGGACGCTCTCGGCC
This sequence comes from Fimbriiglobus sp., assembly GCA_043774415.1. Taxonomy (GTDB): domain Bacteria; phylum Planctomycetota; class Planctomycetia; order Gemmatales; family Gemmataceae; genus JALHQU01. Next base: position 1,018 of record JAYVTJ010000629.1, read on the forward strand.
GAGCAGGTCGCCAAGCTCGATGCCGCGAGTGCCACTCCGAAGACGTACCCCTACTGGCACCAAGCCGGGTTCGCCGAACGCAATCCGCCGCCGGTGTTGTAACTGTGGCCCGCCCCCGATCCGCCGATCCTGCGACGCCGCCCGTCCCTCTCACGCGCGCCGGCCTCCGCGAAGCCTTTCGGCTTTTCAAGTATCTGCTGCGCTACCGAATCCGGTTCGCCGCGGCACTGCTCGCACTGTTCGTCGCCAGTCTGCTCGGCTTGACGTTCCCGTTTCTCGCGGGCCGCTTGATCGACGCGGCCGGGCCGAATCCCGCGGCATCCCTCGACATCGACAGTGCCGCCGGATTGCTGCTGGTCGTGCTCGCGGCCCGCGCCGCTTGCTCGTTCGGCCAGACCTACTGGCTCGCCCAAGTCGGCGAACGCAGCCTCGCCGACCTCCGGCAGGACACCTACTCGCGCCTGCTCCATCTCCCGCTCGGCTTCTTCGCCCAGCGCCGCGTCGGCGAACTGTCGAGCCGCGTGGCCTCCGACCTCTCGCAGATCCAAGACGCCCTCACCGGCGCCATTCCGCAGTTCCTCCGGCAACTGCTCATGCTCACCGGCGGCATCGTGCTGATCGCGTTCACCTCGGGCCAACTCACGCTCGTCATGCTCGCGTCGGTTCCTCCGCTGGTCGCGGCCGCGGCGCTGTTCGGCCGGGCCGTGCGGAAGATCTCGCGCGAGGCCCAAGACAAACTCGCCGCGGCGAATGTGATCGTCGAAGAGACGCTCCAGGGCATCGCGGGTGTCAAGGCGTACACGAATGAACCGTTTGAAGAGTCGCGCTACCGGGCCGGGATCGAAGGGGTCGTCGCGGCGGTGCTGCGCGGGGCGCTCTACCGGGGGGCCTTCTCGGCATTCGTCATCTTCGCGCTCTTCGGCGCCGCCGTCCTCGTGCTCTGGTACGGCGCCCGATTGGTCAAAGCCGGCGACCTCAGCCTCGGCGACCTCACGCAGTTCCTCTTCTACACCCTGTACGTCGGCGGCACCGTCGGCTCCTTCGCCGAACTCTACGCCCAGTTGCAGCGGACGATCGGCGCGACGGAGCGAGTCCGCGAACTGCTGCGCGAACATCCGGAGGAAGCGGGGCCGGACGAATCGGTCGCCCGGATCTCGGGTGCGATCGCGTTCGACGACGTGGACTTCGCATACCCGTCGCGCCGGGAAGTGACGGTGCTCAACGGCCTCACGCTCGAAGCGAAAGCAGGGGAGCGGATCGCGCTTGTCGGCCCGAGCGGGGCAGGGAAATCGACGGTCGTATCGCTGCTGCTGCGCTTCTACGATCCCGATGGCGGTCGCGTGCTCATCGACGGCCGCGATGCCCGCGAGTACCCCCTGCGTGGAGTGCGGGCGCACACCGCCATCGTCCCGCAGGATGTGTTCCTCTTCGGCGGCAGCATCGGGGAGAACATCGCCTACGGCCGACCCGGTGCGAGCGCGGTCGAGATCGAGAATGCGGCGCGGAAGGCGAACGCCCACGAATTCATCGCGGGTTTCCCCGAAGGGTACGAAACGCTCGTCGGCGAACGCGGCGTCAAACTGTCGGGCGGTCAGCGACAGCGCGTCGCCATCGCGCGGGCCATCCTGCGCGACCCGGCGATTCTCATCCTCGACGAAGCGACGAGTTCGCTCGATTCGGAAAGCGAGCACGCCGTGCAGCAGGCGCTCGACGTGCTGATGCAGGGCCGCACTTCGGTCATCATCGCGCACCGGCTCTCGACCGTGCGCCGGGCCGACCGCATCTACGTCATCGACGGCGGCCGCACGGTGGAAACCGGCACGCACGACGAACTGCTGGCGCAGGGCGGCAAGTACCGCACGCTCGTCGAACTGCAATTCGCCCGGGATTGACCGCTCAAGAAATCCAAACCGGCGGAGGTGCGATCGCATCGGTCGGCCGGTTGCCGGGGCTGGCCCGACCGCTGCCCTCCACCTTGCTGATGACTCTCACCGTCATGTCCGCATCGCACGTCATCTGGCAGCTCAGTCGCACTCCCGTAACTCCCTTCGCCGCGAGCACGGCCTTCTCGGCTTCCGTCATCCGCGTCGGTTCCCCGGACACGAACTCGACTTTGCAAGTCGTGCACTTGGCGTTGCCGCCGCAGGCGTGGAGCTGATCGACGCCCGCTTCGTCGGTCAGACCGAGCACCAATCGCTTGCCCTCGGGCACTTCGAACGTTCCGACATCTTGGACGGTGAGCTTCGGCATGGTCGTGTCTCGATTGCGGAGGGGCGGATCACGCCGCTACTATAACGGCATGCTCGCAATTTACATCGACGCCGACGCCTGCCCCGTGAAGGACGAAGTCTACCGCGTCGCCAAGCGATATGCCCTGCCGGTGTTCGTCGTGGCCAATTCGCAGATCGGCATCCCGGCCGACCCGTCGGTGACGATGGTCGTCTGCACGGGCTTCGGCGCGGCCGACGATTGGATCGCCGAGCGGATCGGGCCGGGGGATATCTGCATCACGGTCGATGTCCCGCTGGCGGCGCGCTGCGTGGAGAAGGGCGCGTTCGCCCTGACGGGAAAGGGGTATCTCTACACGGCGGCGAACATCGGCGAAGCGCTGGCCGTGCGCAATTTGAACGAAGAACTCCGGCAAGCCGGCGTCCTCGGCGCCGGTGGTCCATCGCCGATGGGGCCGAAGGATCGCTCCAAGTTCCTCGCGAAGCTGGACGAGGCGATCAACTCGATGCGGCGGATGTACCTGAATTAGACCCGATCACTTCTTCGCCTTCAATTTTCGGTCGAAGTAAGCGAGCATCGCTTTGTCCGCGGTCTCGGCGTCCTTCCCTTTGAACCCGTGGCCCGCCCCTTCGAGCGTCAGCAGTTCGGCTTCCACCGCGCTCGCTTTCAACTTGTCGATCATCCAGACGGCCTGCTCGTGGGCGACGTACTTGTCGTCGGTGCCGTGGATGCAGAGGGTCGGCGCGGCGTTTGGCGTCACCCAGTAGAGCGGGCTGGCCTTGATGTGCCGGGTGCGGGCCTTCTCCAAATCGCCGCCGAGGAAGAGCGGCAGCACCTCGGCCGCATCGACGCTCTTGCCGTAGCTCTTCGTGAAGTCGCTCGGACCGTACACGTTCACGACGCAGGCGACCGCGCTCGACTCCTTCGCGTTGCCGCCGTCGCCCTCGAACTCCTTGACCCCGGCGGTTACGCCGAGGAACTGCGCGAGGTGCCCGCCGGCGGAACCGCCCGTCGTCCCGATGCGCTCGGGGTCGATCTTGTACTTCGCGGCATTGGCCCGCGCCCAGCGCACGGCGGCTTTCGTGTCGTGAACCGCGGCGGGGAACTGATACTTCGGCGCGAGCCGATAGCTCACGGTCATCGCGACGTATCCCTGCTGGGCGAGCTTGACGATGAGCGAATCGTAGCCGGTGCGGTTGCCGGCGCGGAAGCCGCCGCCGTGGATGCAGACGATCGCGGGGAACGGGCCATCGCCGGTCTTCGGCCGTGCAATGTCGAGCTGGAGGTGTTGGTCGTCCGGGTTCGAGTATTCGACGCCGGTCTCGAAGGTCACGTCGTCCGGGATCACCAACTTGTTTTGGGCAGACGCGAACGGGACGAACGCCAGTGCGGCGAGCGCGAGGAGAAAGAATCGCAGAGCAGACATCGGGAGAGTCTCCGGAGAGGGGCGGGAGTGAGAGTGTAGAGCGGCGCGATGCGAATCGCTATCGTGAACTCATGCTCTCCTTCGACCGACCCGCGTTGATCCTCGCCCCGATGGAGGGCGTCACCGATGCGCCGATGCGGGCGGTTCAGGGAGCTTGCGGAGCGTTCACGTTCGCCGTCTCCGAGTTCCTCCGCGTCAGCCATGCGGTGCCGCCCAAGGGCGTCTTCCTCAAGCACATCCCCGAACTGCGCGCCGGCTGCCGGACTTCGACGGGACTTCCGGTGCAGGTGCAATTGCTCGGCGGCGATGCCGGATTGATGGCCGCAGCGGCGGTCGTCGCCTGCGATGCGGGGGCGCAGGCCATCGACATCAACTTCGGCTGCCCCGCGAAAACGGTCAACCGCCACGACGGCGGGGCGACGCTTCTCAAATATCCAAAGCGCATCCGCGAGATCGTCGCGGCGGTGCGGGGTGCGGTGCCGGCGGAGATTCCCGTTTCGGCGAAGCTGCGGCTGGGGTGGGACACGACCGATGCCATCTTCGAGAACGCCGAGATGGCCGCGGAAGGAGGAGCTTCATGGATCACGATCCACGGTCGGACGCGCGAAGCGGGCTATGCCCCGCCGATCCACTGGTCGCCCATCGGTGCGGTGCGCGAGCGGTTGAAAATCCCCGTCGTCGCCAACGGCGACATCTGGAACGTGGATGGCTTCCGCAGCTGCCGGGACGAGACGGGCTGCGTCCACTTCATGCTCGGCCGCGGAGCGCTGGCGAATCCGGGTTTGGCCCGCAGCGTCGCCGGGGAACTCGGGATCGCCGATGATACCGAGGCTCGGATCGAAGATTGGCCGGTGCGATTGCGGATGCTGATCGACCGGGCGACCGAGTTGGGTCATCCGAAGGGCGGGAACGTCCGCCGATTGAAGCAGTGGCTGAGCATGGCCGCACGGTTCGGGACGTTCACGCAGTTCGATGCGATCAAGCGGACGGAGAGCATCGAAGAACTGTTCGCGGTTCTCGCATCGACGGCGTGATTCACCCCATCCATTCCGGATGCTTCGCGGTGCCGTCGAACTTCACCCCCGTTTTGAACCGCTCGTACTCCCCCTTCGCCGCGACCTTCGCCGTCTTTTCCAGGATCGCATTCACCTCTTCGACGCTCAGCGGCTTGAAGTCCTCGATGACCTTCAGCGCCTGATCGAGCCGCTCCAGAGTTTCCATCCCCGTGATGACCACCGAGGTCGGCAGCGTCAGCGCATAGTTCAAGCACTCCGCGGCCGTGACCGCTTTCGACTCGAAGATCGACCCGTCGGCCATCGACTTCATCCCGAGCACGCCGATCTGCTGCTCGACGAGTTCGGGGAGCACCTTGCGGGCGAAACTGCGGAAGTGGGCGTCCAAGACGTTGAGGGGCATCTGCACCGTATCGAAGCGGAAGCCGTGCTCCTTGGCCACTTCGAGCGTCCGCAGATGGACCTGCGGATCTTTGTGCCCGGTGAAGCCGACGAAGCGGATCTTCCCGGCCTTCCGCGCCGCTTCGACAGCTTCTTGGGCGCCGTCTTCGCCGAAGACGCGGTCGGCGTCTTCCATCCGGATCATCTCGTGGTGCTGGACGAGGTCGATCATCTCGACGCGCAATCGGAGGAGGCACTGGTCGATCTGCTTCGCGGCCGCGATCTTCGTGCGACCATCGATCTTCGTCATGAGGAAGGCTTTTTTGCGGTAGCCGTCCTGGAGGGCTTTGCCCATGCGAAGCTCGCTGAGGCCGTCGTGGTAATCCCAGCAGTTGTCGAGAAAGTTGATCCCGGCATCGAGGGCCGTGCGGATGATCTTGATCCCGTCGGCATCCTCCTTCGGTCGGCCGATATGGTGACCGCCGACGCCGATACAGGAGACGAGTTCGCCGGTCTTGCCGAGCTTGCGGAAGCGCATGCCATCGCGGACGATTTCCTGCGCCGGATCGAACCGAGGGAGCGGTTCGCTCTTCTGCACGGGGACGGCTTGTGCCGAGTCGCCGAACGAGCCGGAGATGACCGGAAGGCTTCCCGCGATGGTCAGGCTTCGGATGAATTGGCGGCGTTCCATGACCGACTCCCCATGACCGACTCCGAGAAATGGGAATGCGCCCGCCCGTGGGTGGGCAGGCGCGTTCGCGGAAGATTCACGCCACGGGCGAGACGTTCTGAACCGGCATCGAAGCGGCTTGCTGCGGGCGGATATCGACGGGCAGCGACTGCGTCGGCACGACCGGAACGGGGGCCGGCGCAGACGGCAGAGGTTGAGTCGTTGCGGGTGCGACTTCGGCTTTCCCGGCGGCGCGGCCGATCTGACCGACGAGGATGCCGATGATCAGGAGCGTGAGGCCGCTGAAGAAGAAGCCGGCGATCCAGAACAGGCTGTTATTGTGACTGCCGTCTGGGTGTCGTTCGTAGATCAGGAAGTAGTACAGGGCGGTCCAGACGTCGATGAGCGCACCGAGCGTGATGTACACGATCGACATCCGGGCCGACTGCGTTTGATTGCTCCAGAGCATGAGCGGTCTCCAAGGGTGGGCGAAGGTGCGTTCCGGGAACGCAATTCGGGTGCCAATGGATGCCGCCCGCTGGGAAGAAGACTGCGCGGGATCGTCCGTCCGATCACGGCGTTTGACCCGTGTAGGGGAAGGTGCGATCCGCGAGGAAACCGAGGCCGAACTTCGCCTTCCCGGCGTCCCACACCCCCTGGGGGAACGGGGCGACAGACGGCACATCGACCGGGCGAAGGCTTTCGACATGGCCGTCGGCGAACGCCGCATTCGCCACACCGGTGAAGCGGAAGTGCGTGCAGTTGACCCCGTAAGCCGTGTAGGCCTGCGTCCCGCCGTAGGGGTTGGGTTCGTAGGGCGACCCGAAGCTGTCGTAGACCTCCGAAAGGCTTCCGTTAGTGTTCAACTGCACCTGCTCGGTGAAGAGGAAGACTTGGCTCGTCGGCAGGTGGACGAACTTTTTCCCGGCGGCGTGGCGGTTGTACGCATACCCCTGCGACAGCCCGCCGACCGTGGCGGAGATCGGGTAGGCGTCGACCATCGGGCACTTGGCGACTTTCACATTGTTTTCGTAGTAGCCGGTCAGAATCCCCTGCTGCGGATCGGTCGCTACGACTTGATATGTCGTGCTGCTGTAGGTCACGAGGCCGTACCAGAACTGAGTGGTGTAGGTCGGCGAGCCGGACTTGTACACCGAGGCCACCGGCAGCACTTGGAACGACGATTCGTAGTTGTGCACGGCGAGTGCCAACTGCTTGAGGTTGCTCTGGCCCTTGGCGCGGGCGGCGGCCATTCGGACTTTCTGCACGGCGGGGAGCAGCAGGCCGATCAGAATCGCGATGATCGCGATGACGACGAGCAGCTCGATCAGGGTGAACGCGGAGCGGGGACGGGACACGGACATGGAAGCACTCCCTTTCGCCGGGACGGGCGAAGAGGTGCCGCGGTAATACCGGGGACCGGACGAGCAGGGAGGGCGCACGCGCGCCGACGCGGGGGTAAGACTGCCCGTCGGACGCCTGGAGCCGAGGCACCGAACGAAACTGGACGGGCAGGTCTTCTGGCTTTCGGTTCGTAGCGAGTTCGGGGGCCTTCCCGCGGCCGAGCCGCAGTGGCGGTGATTCCCCGGACTCTGACCGAATACAGCAGCGGCCCTGCGCCGGATTCGCACCGGCTTCCCTCTTCGTCGCCCGCGGCCCGTGCCGCCGGCGAACCCATCCAGAGGAAGTGGATTCAATGGATGGCCGCGAGTTCGGCGAGGGGCATTCCGCCGGAATGTTCTTCGGTAGCGGAAGTCGCCAGACTTCCGAGGAGTTCGGAATTGGAAGAAAGCCTCGGAACTCTGGCGAGTTCCGCTACGAGAGACTCCGCCCGATTCAGTTGTCAGAAGCTCGGACACGTTCTAAAAGCTAGCACCCGCTGTCGGAGTGACGGCGCGTCCCCCTGCGACTCCACCCCGAAAATCATGGCGACACTCGTCCTTCCGCACTCCCCGGTCGATACCGCGATCCCCGGCCTCACGCGTCGGCGGACGTGGGCCGCACCGGATGTCGTGTCGCATTCGCTGCTCGCGCTCACGTTCCAGAAACTCTACTTGGCCCCGGCCGGCGCCTCGGTCCGGCCCGAGACCGTCGCGTCCATCGCGACGGGCGCCGACCTCGACGCGGTCTTCGGCCCGTTCGGCACCGTCGTCGATCTCTCGAAAGTCACACGGGTGCGCTTCGACCTGCTCGCGAACTCGCTCACGCTCGTCTATCCGCAGAGCGGCGGGTCGGGGGCGATCCGCACCGGCGGCAGTTCGGCCGAGGCCCGCGTTGTCATCGGCTTCGCGAACCACGAAGCGGCCGACGAGCTGTACACGAAGATCTGGCGCCGCCTCGGCGACCGCGTCGAGTTGAAGCCCTACCGCCGAGAGTTCTGGGACGTGGCCCGGACGCCGCTCGCGCTGACCTTCGGTGTGCTGTTCGGCACGGTGCTGCTGGCCATCGCCGCGAACTCCGCGGCCGACAGCGACACCGGCCCGCTCGCCTGGCTCCGACCGGTCGATTGGAGGGTCGTCTGCGGTGCGGGCGGGGCGGCTCTGGCCGTGCTGCAAGTCTGGATCTACCGGCTCTTCACGCTGCCGCCGACGCA